>JBOFQC010000300.1:0-3552 GCA_051660725.1 Thermoguttaceae bacterium | reverse complement strand
TCGTCAAAGAGAACGAATCCGTCTTCAATTGGACCAATTGAACCGCCGCCATTCATGAAGTTTGGCGTACTGAAGGTGAAAACCGTTTTCTGCGGTTTGTTTGAAGTGTTTTTGAACTGATACTCAATTGCACCGACCGGATAACTCGACGAATCAGCGTCACCAGGGGTGAATGGACTCCAACCGACGATTTTGACGTCTATTGGAAGCGATTTGTCTTTCAAATCAATGTTGGCAAATGGAAAACGGAAGTCAAACGAACATTCCTTGAATCTCGGCAAACCGTAAGTTGCGCCCGGAGCGCCATTACCGGTTCCGGCACGTCCAAAGTATTTCCAATCCGGAATCGGTCCTTCAAGTACACGAGCGACGTTTTTATCGGGAGTTTCACCTTGAACACAAACTGCGGCAAAACATGGCGGTTCTTTGAAGAAATCCATTTGATTCCTTACAGAAACATGAGAAATCGCTCCTGTTCCTTCAAGGCAAAACATACCGGCTCCAATTCCGCCGATTGGAAACGCGACTCTGTCGAGGTTTTTGCCTGTGTACGAACCGTTGTATTTATGTTCGGCAAAGGTTTTGGGAGTAAAATACGAAGTCAAAGCAAAAGCAGCTAAAAAAGCAACTGCTAATGTAATCTTCGAAAAAGACGAAACAAAATGCATGAAAATTCTCCTTGAAAGGTGGGAAAAATAGTACGTGTGAATTCCCCGAAAAGAAATCTACACGCATCACCAAGAAAAAGTTGGTCGATAAACAGTAAAATAACAATTCTTACAATTACTGACTATAAACAGTTATTGAGTTTAAAAAGAATTGTATCAAATCTTATTTGCGTTTTCAACAGAATTACTGATGTTTTCAAAAAATTTGATACTGGACTTTCCCAGAGTCAGTTCAACGGGATCGCTAAAGCAAAGACATCGCACAATTTATTACTGAACAAGTCAGATCAAATTTTTCGCGACGTCAATATTAGTTTTTTCTAAAATAGCAGCGATAAACCGGTTCGCCATGAAGTCTGGTACGACGCTCAAAATGTGTGTGGTAATCCATTTCGTGCTGCGGTTGCGATTCCTCAATTTCGAAAGGACCGAGAAATTTTGTTTTGGCAGCCACGAGCTTTAATGTCGTTTGGTAATATTCCAACACATCCGTCCAGAAATGAAAGATTCCATTTGGTTTAAGTCGCTCTTCGATCATTTTCACGACTTCTTCACGAAGTACACGGCGCTTTTTATGAGCACGTTTCCACCAAGGATCAGGGAAATAAACGTGTACAGCGTCCAACGACTCATTTGGAATACATTCGCGCAGGAAAATTGCAGCGTCACCACAAACGATTTTCGCGTTTGAAAGATTCTCAGACGTCAATCCGGCAGCGGAAAGAGTGGCGTACTTCTTGCCGATTTCCACACCTAAAAAATTGTGCTGAGGTACTTTTGCCGCCGCGGTTCGTATAAACAACCCTTTTCCGCAGCCGATTTCCAACTCCAGAGGCGCACTTCGACCAAAAATCTGCTCGGAAATTGTTTCAACTCCCAGCGGACGTGGAATATCCTCTGGAACTTTAAGAAAATCTGTCAAATCAATTTCTGGACTAACACGTATTTTGGAAAAAGCAGGTCTGGCCACGTTTTAGGAATAAATGATAGGTTATAGGTTATATTAACAGAAAGCGAGCCGTCTGCGTAAGGCGGATACGGTATTCCGAAATACAACGGTAATACAATAAGCTTTCTAAAAAGGTTTCGAGTAGTAAAAAATCGAGTGCTTGGGACCGGGCAAAACCATTGCTTCGCCCCGTATGTCGTAGTCGGAAGCGGCCCAATCTTCCGCTTGTCCGGTAAGATCGTTGAGTAAGTCTTCGACTTTTTGTTGATAAGTTGAAAGCGTGTCTCGATCAGCGTTTGCGGGAACTTGGATGTCACCACTTACAACAATTCTGGCTTTTGAGTACGGACGTGGAATCGCAAACTTATCCCAACTCCGCATACGCCAAGGATTTTCGAGCCCCATTCCGAGCAGAACCAGCGGGAACTGCAACTTCGAGGATAAATAAACCGCGCCTTGAGCCAATTTGCGACGAGGACCACGAGGCCCGTCCGGCGTAATCGTCAAATGCTGTTCCCGCCCCGCTTGCATCATTTCCCGAATCGCTTTGTTACTACCACGGTATGTGGAGCCTCGAACGCAACCGAATCCGTACATGTTCGCTATCTGTTCGAGCACATCTGCGTCTCCGTGCTGGCTTAACAACATTGTTAAATTGCAGTTGCGACGTAAATAAAGCGGAACCAGTATATACTCATGCCAAAAAATGTAAATCCGGCCTTTCTCATCGTTCGCGTAAGCCGGGTCGATGTTCGGATCATGATACACGACCTTGTAATCAAGCGTTCTCATCCAAGCTCGAATCAATGCGGAACCGAGCAGGCCCGCTGTCTTCATTATAAATGGTGGTACTTTCATCCTTGAAAAAAGGTTGTGTAAAATGTTGTTTCGTCCATTGGCACAGTAAAAAACTATTCAATTACTATACTGCACATATTACTTAATGATAGTAATATCTATCTTTCCCCATTATAGCGCAAAAAAGACGAAGAATCCACCCCGACCACGTTGCGGATTCTTCGTCTTAAGCATTATTATTAGCTTCGTACTCGTATCAGGCCAATTAACCGCCGAGGGCGTCGAGCTTGATTCCGGCGTTTGTCAGGTCCTCGAACTTGATCGGACCCGCATTTTTGGTCTCTTCCGACGCGACGTCTTCATATTTCGCGAAATTCAATTTGAACAAACCGGCAAGACGCATCGCAAGGCGGTTGTACTCATCCAAATCTTTCCAACACTTGGTCGGGACAAGCACTTCGTCCGGAACTCCCGTGCATTTTGTGGGAACGCTCACACCGAAAATCGGGTCGATTTCCATTTTGCTTTTGAGCAGTTCGCCGCTGTGAATTCCGTCAATTATCGCGCGGGTGTGTTTAATCGACATTCTTTTGCCGACTCCGTATTGTCCACCGGTCCAGCCGGTGTCTACCAACCACGCTTTCGAGCCGTGTTTTTCCATGCTTTCGGCCAAAATCTGAGCGTATTTGAACGGATGCCAAACCAGAAACGCGGCCCCAAAACAAGCCGAAAACGTTGCTTCCGGATCGGTGACGCCCATTTCCGTGCCCGCGACTTTAGCCGTGTAACCACTCATAAAATGGTACATCGCCTGCTGTGGTGTCAACAAACTGACCGGAGGCAAAACGCCAAACGCGTCGCATGAAAGGAAAATAATGTTTTTCGGATGACCGCCGACACACGGTATCTTCACATTCGGTATGAACTCAATCGGATACGAAGAACGTGTGTTTTCCGTAATTGATTTGTCAGTGTAATCAACGACGCGGCTTTGTTTGTCGAATCCGACGTTTTCCAGAACGGTTCCGAAACGAATCGCGTTGTAGATTTCCGGTTCGCTTTCCGACGACAAATTTATACATTTAGCGTAGCAGCCGCCTTCAATATTAACGATACCGTCTTCCGTCCAGATATGTT
>JBOFQC010000299.1:0-1880 GCA_051660725.1 Thermoguttaceae bacterium | reverse complement strand
AACTTATCGGAACCTCATAAACAACCACCTTGCGACGCGCAACCTTTGCCGTAAGTTCTGGCTCTATTCCAAACCGGTTTGAACGTATCGGAATAGATTTTAATAGCTCGCCCTTAAACGCTTTATAACATGTTTCCATATCAGTTAAGTCAAGTCCTGTAAACACGTTAGATAGATGCGTCAAAAACGAATTCGCAAGTTTATGATGGTAGTGTACAATCCTTCGCATTTCTCGTGTTGCGAATCTGGAACCGTAAACAACATCAGCTAAACCGTCAACGAGCGGCTGTAAAACAATCATGTAATCCTTGGGATCGTATTCCAGATCGGCATCCTGAATTATCGCAAACGTGCCTGACATCTCGTCAACCGCACGTCGAATTGCGGCTCCTTTGCCCATATTGCGTGCCTGTTCAAACGCACGTATTTCCTTGTGTTCTTCGCACAATTTGCGTATCACCTCTGCCGTGGTGTCAGTTGAGCAGTCGTTCACAATTATCAGTTCTTTTGGCAGATCGTTCGGCGTTGGTGCCGAAAGGACTCGCTTGACAATTTTATCAAGGTACTTTTCCTCGTTATAAACCGGCATTAAAATTGACAGTACAATCTTATTTTCTGGTGGCATCATCGTCTTGTTATTTTCTTTCCTTTCGTTGTTCCAGCATCCATTTATAAAGGTCCGGTCTTGTATAAACCTGTTCTGGAATCCCGTGCCCGGCACCACGCAATGTGGTCAGCTTTGCATTTTGATTACCCTCTTTTTTAATAGCTTCGATCATGTTTTTTGTCAAGTCATACGACACCACATCATCTGAGTCGCCGTGAAATGCCCAGACCGGGACGTCTTTCATTTTACTGGCGGATTCCACGTTGCCACCGCCTGCAAGCGGCACCACCGTAGCGAATATATCTGGGTATCTACATGCGGTGTCAAATGTGCCGAAGCCGCCCATGCTGAACCCCGTTAGGTAAATTCTTTCCGGGTCGATTGAATAACGAAATCTGGTATCATCGAGCAGTTCCTCAACTAAAACAACCAACTTTGCCGCATCCCAGCCGTGCTTGGGTGTCATCGGGCTAACCACAATAAAAGGGAAATCTTCAGGTTTGATGGATTTTGTAGCGTAAGCGTAAACATCCATGTTTCGCAGGATATTCACATCTTTTCCGACTTCACCTGCGCCGTGCAGGTAGACCAGAAGCGGTCGTTTGCCCCCAAAATCTGTATACCCCGGCGGAAATCGTAATAAATAGTCGTAGCCTGATTTCGACGTGTTTTTTATCGTTATCGTTGTGCCACGTTCAAATATTTGGGTACTATAAATTAACCAAGCGACAATTCCGCCGATGCTGAACACCCAAAATAAAACGAAAAACGTAAAATAATAAGGGAGTATTTTACGTTTCATCGGATGTCCTATTGATCTTCTTGTTTTTTAATCCGATAACACACAGTATTGAAATAATCGCGATTGCCGGAACTCCAAACAAGCCAAACACTTGCAGTGGAGTACGGTGAAAGCAGATAACAGCACTGGGTGGTCCGCCTTTTTCCAAATCTTGAAGTATCATCCAACCAACAACTTTGTCTTTTGCAAGCGCATTTGTCCACGAGTCATGACCGCCGAACTTCTTAAGAGTAAGAAAAGCATTTCCCCCGGAAGCGTTTATCGTTTCAATGAATGTTTGCGTTACTTCATAAGGTGCGGTGTCATCTTCATTGTTAAAAACCCAAACTGCAGTTTGAACGAAATCTTCCGGTTTGGCGGCACTTGGCGGAGTGGCTGAACCTGCCACCATAGCAGCGAATCTGCCGGGGTGTTGCCTTGTGTACTCCCACGCAGCATTTCCACCTGAACATAAGCCGAATACGCTGATTT
>JBOFQC010000298.1:0-6575 GCA_051660725.1 Thermoguttaceae bacterium | reverse complement strand
GGTATTGGCCCCGCACCGTGTTTTTCATCACTTCGTCCGAATTCATGGGGCGAATAGCGTCGAGAACTTTAACTTTTTCGTCCCGTACAGCTTTCGCCTCGAATCGGGAAGGCGCCTCCATTGCGGTGATTGTAAGGAGCTGCAGCAAGTGGTTCTGGAACATGTCACGGAGTACGCCCGCTTTTTCGTAATAAGAGGCGCGGCGTCCGACCAGCACATCTTCGCCGGCGGTGATTTGCACATGTTCGATGTAATTCCGGTTCCAGATCGGTTCGAAAATCGTGTTTGCGAACCTAAGCACGAGCAGATTATTTACCGTTTCTTTACCAAGATAATGATCTATTCGGTAAACCTGGCTCTCGGAAAAAACGCCGTGAACGATTCCGTTGAGTTCACGGGCCGAGTTCAGGTCGGTACCAAACGGCTTTTCAATTACAACACGTCGGGAATTTCCTTCCGATTCAGCTGCTAAGCCGGCATTTCCTAGCTGTAAAATCGCTTCTGCGTAAAACTGCGGAGCTGTAGAAAGGTAATAAAGCCGAGCACTGTTTCCATTTTCTTCGAGTTCTGCAAGCCGATTTTGCAGGTCAGTGAATGATTCGGAGTGTCCAATGTCACCGGATTGGTAGTGTATTTGACTCGCAAAATTATTCCACGTTTCCTGCTCAAATGTTTTGGGCAAAAACTCTCGAGAAGTGGTTTCGAGCTTGTTTCGCCACTGTTCGTCGGACATTTCGGTTCGCGAAAAGCCTAAAATCCGCATCGGCTGCGGCAAACGACCTTTCCTATACAATTCGTAAAGGGCGGGAATAAGTTTCCGACTTGTCAAATCGCCGGAAGCACCAAATATTATTATGCTGTACATTTTTTAGACGTTAGACGTTAGACGTTAGACGTTAGACGTTAGACGTTAGACGTTAGACGTTAGACGTTAGACGTTAGATTTTAGATTTTAGATTCGCATTGTTAAGCCCAATATCTGACACATAAGACATAAGACACTGACATCTGAAGTCTGAAGTCTGAAGTCTGAAGTCTGAAGTCTGAAGTCTAACGTCTAACTCCCAACATCTCACAAACCAGCCCCCAGCCAATTGCCAAGTGGATTGTCAAAAAAACAAATGGTAATCGCCAAAGGTAAAATAATCCTCTCTTTTGAACCGCGATTAGAATCGATTCGGCACACAAAATCAACCCATAAAGCACAAAAATGAAAGTTGTTGCTGCAAATGTCCAACACAACATCTGAAACGCAAGCGAATTTTGTACGGCAGCAAAGCCAAACGGCACAATCATGCACAATGAAACGAGGAAAAGCATTGCTAGTATTATTTCTAGCACAAACCCGATAAAAAACGGAGCGGGCAGAAAACTTTTCCACGAAAAAGTTTCCGGATGTTTTCTGGTGAGTCTGACTCGACCTTTTCCGTACCGTGTCAATTGTTTCGCCAAACTTCCGAGAGTGGCACGGGGAACGTACCGAACCGCGATTTCGGGGACGAAATAGCATTTAAGGCCCGCTTTGTCGCAACGGTAATTAAGTTCGCAGTCTTCCGCGGCGTCAAAGTTTTCGTCAAAAAGTCCGGTTTTGTCAAAAACGCTTTTCCGATACGCAACCGCAACGCTTATTGCCGGGCAAAAACAAGGTTGATCCGAGTAAATGAACGAATCCGGGTGGTGACCGATTCTTGAACGGCGAGCAGCGGCAATTGCGAGTTGCCATTTTGTTGCGTGTGACAGTTCGAGCGGTTGCGGTCTGCCGAGACAATCAACTTCAGGATTTTGGAACGCGTTTTCAATTTTTTCGAACATTTTGTCCGAATCAATAATACAGTGACCGTCAACGACTACAACGAATTCACCCTGTGCGTTTACAACCCCAACGTTTCTGGCTGCACTTGAAAGACGTTTCGGATTCTCAAAAAGGCGCACATTTGGATATTTTTCCACGTACTTTTGAACTTTAGCCCGTGTGTCATCGTCCGACATTCCGTCAACAACGAGAATTTCGTATTTTTCTTTTGAATAGTCCTGAGCGAGAAGTTTGTCCAGAACCTCCTCAATGTGCAGCGATTCGTTTCGAACCGGCATTATTACGCTAAGCAGTATTGTCATCTTATTTTACGCATAACATCTACGACCATTCCCAAATCGGCAAATTCCGCATAATCGGAACAATCGTTAAAAATTAAGTTTTTTTGGTCTAAAAAATACAAATTTCCGATTCACAATGTGAAGCTTTGTCTAAAAACAAAGTATAATCTTTTCAAAGGTAAGTGGGAAGCAGGGAAGGTTCCGCTTGGAATAAATGATAGACTTCGCAGAATACACAATTAGTTAACGGAGAATAATCATGGCAGTTGGTTCAGTTTCATCTTCATATTACAGTAGTTCGTACAGAGGTACCTCATCTGGTTCAACCGGTTCAGCTGGTTCAGCCTATTGTCCGACATGCGGACAGCAGAGAACGTCTGCTGGTTATTGTCCGACTTGTACCGGTTCGAGTTCAAGCGCATACAGATCAAATTCGAGCGGCAGTTCATCAAGCGGTTCGACTTATTGCCCGACATGTGGAAGGAATTCGAATTCATCAGCTTATTATTCCGGCTCAAGTTCGTCTGCAAAAACGTCGTCTGCTTCATCGTCGAGCACATATTGCCCGACATGTCCAGGCGGTTCAGCGTCTTCGTATTCGAGCAATTCGTACATGGCTTCTTCGAGCAGTGCTGCACAAAAGCCTGTAACGACCAGAACAACTGGTACGAACACCTCGACACAAGCTGCTGCAAAAGCGTCAACACAAAAAGCCGGTTGGCTTTGGTAATTATAATACCACGCGAAGTCACAGAACCAGTTTTCCTTGCTTTACCCTGCGTGAAAAGCAAGGATTTGCATAGCAAGTAAACTGTAACATATTGACAACGTGTAGTATATAAGCATTGACGCTTGACCGAATGTACGCAACAAATGCTGCCGAGCTTTTGGCTCGGTTTCGGTATGCGCTGAAGGTATTGCGAAATGGAATTAAATTGTACTCGAATTTAACGAAAACGACCCGTTCTATATTTATAAGCTCAAAATATGTTAGTATTTTCGTATTCAATCGGAAATTTGTTGTTTTTTTCACTTGCAACAGTGGGATTAACGGCGATTTTGGTTCACGGTAAAATTTTCGAGTCTTTTAGAAATAGCTTGGCAGAGCGTGTGGATATTATTCAACGCCGACGTGAACGCTTGGGACTGCGTCCGACTTTCAATTTCGTTGAGTTCTTAAACAGTATTCTTACATGTTTTCAGTGCTGCGGTTTCTGGTCTGGACTGTTTTGCGGTTCTCCTATTATTCTGATTGGAGAATGGGGCAGTGTTAGAGGAGTATTATTGTTAATCTTCACATGGTTTTGCTGCGGTTTGGTCGGAAGTCTGCTTGCACATCTTTATTTCTGGTTCATGGAAGTTACAGTCGCTTTAACAAAGCTGATGCAAGCACTTAACCCGAACTTTCATGGTCACCACCACGAACACAACCACGAAGCTGAACATTCTTTTGAAGAACCACAAGATGAAATTGTGGATCACGAATAATTTTTAAGTACTGTAAAACGGTATAATCGGTAAATTTTACCTAATCATTTGTCTCTGCGCGTCCGATAGTTCGAAAGAGAACTATTACTGCACACCTGTTTTCCGTTCGAAATCGTAAAATAGGAAACGCATACCAGAATAAATAGATTAGGTAAAATGAAGACTTTTCAAAAAGTTAAATCATCAGTTTTTTTCATTGTTGCGATTTTTATACTCGCATTATCCGCAAGCAGTCTTTGGGCTGTGACACCGGCAACTGAAGGTACTGAGGGGGTAGTCTGGGAAACAGATTTTCGAAAAGGCATTGAAACAGCCAAAAAAACTAATCGGCTGATTCTGCTGCATTTTTACAGCAATAACTGTCCACCTTGTAAGCAAATGGACATGCGTGTGTTTCCTCGTAGTGATGTTGCCGAAGCTCTGTCAAACGAATTCGTCGCTATAAAAGTTGACACCGAATTAAATCCGAAAGCGGTACAAAAAAATAACATTGTCTCGATTCCGGCAGACTTGATTGTTACGCCTCAAGGCAATGTCGTATACCGTCGGGCTGGTGGTGCCAATGCCAATCAATATGTCAACGAACTTCTAACCGCTGCAAACGAATACAAGGCTGTTGCTCAGTTACAACTTGCCCAGAATCAGGATGTAAATGTGACGGAATCCGTTCCAAGCACCTCAACTCCAAACACTGCAACGCTGAACAACACGATTACGAATATAAATCAAAGTGCGAACACACAAAAACCAAATGCACAAAGTGTAAATACGCAGAATTTAGCAGTTCAGAATGCAGTTGCACAGAATACGAATACGTCGTATTCCGGTACGCCAAATCCAAACACGTCGAATACGGCTATTCAAAATGTCAGCGGTGCGAGTGCTGGCGTTCAAAATAATAGCGTTCAAAATCCATTAGTCAAAAATCAGGTTTCACCAAATCAAATGGTTGGTGAATCGGTGACACCTCAAACAAATCCGGTAACGCAACCTGAGAATGAAGGGCAGCTTTATCCGCCACAACCTTTTGTAAACCAAACAGTTGCACCGGCGAAAGCTGCAACGTCCCCGTTAGCTGCAACAAATGAACCGGTTCAGGCAAACGAAAGTTACTCTCACGAATATAATTCTGAGTACGCGTATTCGGACGATTCGCAAGACATGATTACAGGTCTTGCCATTCCTAGCCGTGAACCTGAAATGACGCCAGATGCGGAAGAACGTCTGACGCCACCAAGTGTTGAAAGCGCAAACGAAGAAATCAATCCCGACATCCCTTATGTTCTGGACGGTTTTTGTCCAGTCGAGCTTCAGGATAACGAATGCTGGGTCGCAGGCAATCAAGATTGTGCCTTGATTTTCCGGGGACAATTTTATCTGTTTTCCAACTTGGATGCGTTGCAGAAATTTGCGAAAAATCCCGCAAGATATACGCCGGTTGCTTGCGGCGAAGACGTTGTGCAAATGGCGTCAAACGGAGAACGCGTCAAGGGAAAACGAAACTTCGGTGCGTGGTATCAAGGCCGGATATATCTTTTCTCAAACCAGGAGAATTACGAAATGTTTGCCGAGCGGCCTTCATATTACTCCGGCTTGGCCAAGAAACTCGAAGTCGCTCTTGGCGTGCAACTTGCGACAACTGAATAAGATTTACCGGCGGACTCACGTCCGCCGCTCACTACCTTTTTTAGTGTATCATGAACCGGCGGAATTATGTCCGCCGCTCGCTGGAAATCACACGAAAAATCCAAGTATTAATTTCTGTCTTTTGCGATACGCGCTTTTGAGAATTGCTGAATTTCAGCCATCATCTCCGACTCTGATCTAAGACGCGGTTCAAGCAGCCAAGGGAGTTTCACCGTAAACGTACTTCCGATTCCGAGCTGGCTTTCGAGTTGGATTTCACCCTCAAGCATTTTGCAGAGTTCTTTTACAATTGATAGCCCAAGACCAGAACCGGAGTATTCACGTTTCATTGCGTCTCCGTCTGACATTGAACTTTTCGCCTGTCTGAACTTTTCGAAAACAATTTGCTGATCCTCTTCCGAAATACCCACTCCGTTATCACTAACTTTAAGTTCGAGAAATGGAATAAGGCGTTGCGCAGCTAAAAGGCGTGTTGAAGTTCCGCCAGTGTCTGGAAGTGACACCACAAGCGGCAACGCTTCGGTTCGCTTAACCGTTATTCTTATACGGCCCCCTTCCGGCGTAAACTTAATTGCGTTGGAAAGCAAATTATTCAGTATCTGCTGTATTCTCGACTCGTCTTGCCTCATTGGCGGAAGATCAGGTTCAATTTGCAGTTCCAAATCAATGTTTTTCTTGTCCAGAAGCGGTTTTGCCATGTCCGACTGGGCCGAAATAATATGCTCAATCTGGAAATTATTGAGTTGCACATCCATTCGCCCTGCTTCTATTTTCGCAAGATCGAGAATGTCATTGATCATATTCAAGAGCATTCGGCCCGACTTGTTTATGTTTTCGACGTATCGCTTCTGCTTGTTATCAAGAGTCGAAATGGAACTTAACACATCACTGAAACCAAGAATACTGTTAAGCGGTGTCCGAAGTTCGTGCGACATTGTTGCCATGAAATCGCTCTTCACCCGGTTGGTTTCGTGCAGCTGAACCGTAATATGAGCCAATTCATCGACTTTATATTCAAGCTCGTTGTTCGCTTCACGCAATTTTTCCTGCGTGGAAACAAGGTGCCTGAGCATTCGGTTGAACGTAATTCCAAGCACTTCAAATTCGTCGCCGGTGTGCAGGTCCGCTCTTTTGGATATGTCGCCTCGACTGATACCTTCTGCTACTTCACGGAGATTACGGAGCGGTTTTATTATGACCCAACGTATTACAATGTAAAACGCGATGAGCGATAAAAAAGCGGTAACAATTGACATGCCGAGCAGTGTGGCCCAGTATTTTGCAACGTCGTCACGTGCCGGCGGCTTGGGTATGACAACGTGAACAATTGCGATAAGGTCTCCGTT
>JBOFQC010000297.1:0-2942 GCA_051660725.1 Thermoguttaceae bacterium | reverse complement strand
GTACCAGCTGATATTTTCGGACGCCTTACTGGATTACGACGAAATGTAACTCTTACAACCAAAGTAATTCTCGGTAGTTCGTTTGTAATTTTTCTTACCGGAACAGGTGGTTATTTTTTCTGCCAAATGTTTTCATGTGGCTCTAGAAACTGGCTTGCCAGCATGTTTCAGATTGGATCAGCGTCAACAACCGCCGGATTTAGTACCGTACCGATTGGAGAACTGGCACCAGCGACGCTTGTACTTATCATCTTCGTAATGATTATAGGGGCGTCACCAAGCGGTACAGGCGGCGGCATCAAAACAACATCCGTAACAGTGCTGATTGCAATCGTACTTAGCGTGATGCGAGGACACCCGGAACGAATTTCATTTTTCAGACAGGCGATTCCGATGAGTCGTATTTTCACAGCAGTGGCAGTGGTGTCAACCTATATCCTGCTTCTGTTCTTCACCGTGTTTTTGCTATGTATGACGGAAAATCTTGATTTTTTACCGATATGTTTTGAATCAGTATCAGCCCTCGGAACAGTTGGGTTAAGCATGGGTATCACTTCGGAACTGTCAACTTACGGTAAAATGATAATAACCGTAACAATGTTTTTCGGACGTATCGGGCCTCTTACACTTGGTCTCGCGATATTGTACAATACCGGGAAGCAGAGGACGCAAGTTCCCTCGTTAGCAGATATTGCTACATAAGAATTTATAAAAAACCAAATGATAAAATTGAATAAACAACGTGTGGTTCTAGTTACTGGCGCATCCCGTGGACTTGGAGCAGCGATTGCTAAACGTCTTGGAAAAGATGGTTTCCGAGTGGCTGTAAACTATTTTAATAGTCAGAAACGAGCCGATGAAGTCGTAAAAGAAATAGTAGACAACGGCGGAATGGCAATGGCTTTTAAAGCAGACGTTACGCAAGAACGTGATGTTAAACAATTGATAAATGAAATTACTGCAACATGGGGGAATGTCGAAATTCTTATAAATAATGCTACTGGTCCTCAACCTGATCTCCCAATCGAAGAGTACACATGGAAAGATTTTGAGGATCAAATCAACTTCTTTATTAAGGCTCCATTCATGCTAATGCAAGAATTAATAGGCCCGATGAAAGAAGCCCGGTGGGGTAAAATCATCAATATCGGTAGTGAAGTTGCAGAAGATTGCCGTCCAAATTTTTCAGCATACGTTACGGCAAAATGTGCCATGCTCGGTCTAACCAGAACATGGGCACTTGAATTCGCACCGTGGAATATTGCAGTAAACCTGATTGCACCAGGTTGGATACCAACGGAACGACATAAAGATCAACAGGCAAAATTAGAACAATATCGTGCTAGAATACCAATGGGACATCATGGAGTTCCAGAGGACGTGGCATCAGCTGTTTCTTTTCTTGCCGCTGAAGAAACAACTTTTATAAGTGGGCAGCGTCTCTCTGTTAACGGAGCTTTTACGTTTTAAGATATTTCATATTTTTGTTTATTATGCTAATAACTCACACCCATTTTTAAAGGTATCTCACCAACGTCGAAAGGTTCGTCACTTCGCCCTTCCGGCATTTCCGGTATTGTGAATTCGGTTTCGCCTCGAATAATAACACGAGCATCTTGAACGGGTGCGTGCGCTGAAAAACCAACTAACCATTTGCCACTCGAAACATCTTCAATTCGGAACGAGCCGTCTTTCTGGATTATTCCTCTGTAAAACGCGCTGTTATTGTCGGTAACAGAGTTAGCTTCTTTCGCTTTTGTAAATTCGGTCCGATAAGTTTTCATATCTTCTAAATATTTTTTTCCAATGTCCGAGGCATAGAACGCGTCATATTTTTTTTCATCTTCGGGTGACAAAGAAGTCTTGGATTGTGGTAGATTTGTCAGTTCTTTCGGCTTTTCTGGCTCTACTGGAAACGGTATGGTGACTGGATGCCTGATTACCACTTCTTTACCGCCGCGACCGAAAGCAGTTTTTATTATTTCTTTGCCTGTTTCCGTGTCAATTTCAGGATAACAAGCCAAATTGTCTGGATCAGTGAATTTACCAATTACAGGTCTCCCGGTTCCTCCGAGTTTTATCTCTTTCTTTTCGCCGGGCTTAAGTACAATTACCGTTGATAATGGAAAATATGTATATGATATAATTTGTTCGCCATTTTTATACGTGACACCCGGAATATCTTGGTAAAACTGCGTGCGGTATTTTCCAGGCGGAATGTTTTTAACCGCGAACTTTCCAGCTTCATCAGTGCAGATTTTAATATAATAACGGAGTATATAACTGTTTGTTGATTTGTCATTTCTTGGTTTTTGCAACTCCAGTAATACGGTTTTTCCAGCTCCAACAGTTTGACCGATGCGTAGCTCACCTTCAACATCACAGTATTTTTCCAATTTGATCGGAGCGGCATCAGGATTGGTAACCAAATTGTTGTTTTTGTCGAAGTCGCTACCAATTACTTGAGCAAAACCCGATTCATGAAAAACAAAAAAACCATACGGAAACGGGTCGCTTGGACTCCCGATGTCATCAACATAAACAGCGAACTTACCTTCCTCATCCGAAATGGTTCGCATCGGCTTGTTTTCATAGTAACCGATATTGTCGGGAGATAAAAAGATAAATTCGTTAATTTGGGTCGCAATTATTATTGCGTTTTTGGCCGGTTCGCCTTCTGGTGTCAGAGCAACACCACGATGTTTAGACAGGTTCGGATTTTCTGCAGAATTTACAGTTTTAGCCGATACGCAAACCAATATAAACAAAGACGTTAAAACAAACACAAAACCACGTTTCATTACTTCTGACTTTACCAGTGTTCGCATTTTACCACTCTACTTAAAATTTTTGTATTGGTAGTCAAGCTTATCCAAGACAGGAGCGACTTTTCGAAAAAGATGCAAGTTTTACCCGCCAACTGACGTTGGCGGATCGCTGCT
>JBOFQC010000296.1:0-2434 GCA_051660725.1 Thermoguttaceae bacterium | reverse complement strand
AAATCTTGACCCTGACGCAATGAAAAGTATGCTGAAACTGGAAAAAGACGCGGAATTAAACGGCATTCGTGTTATTACAGTGCCGGAACTGCTTCGGCGTATGGGTTGGCAAAGCGCGGCAAATGTTAAAGGGTACGGTAAGCTCGCGACTTCTGCAGATTTGGCTATTAGCCCATCCAAAAGATTACCGGTTTCAAACGGTTCTGTTTCGCAAATTTATACTAATCCGCCAGCCGGTCAATTTGACGATTCGAAAACCAACCTGAAAAGTGCGAAGAATCCAATTTCCCAAGTTTTTACAGGAAACGAAAGCGCACCGCCCACGAAATCAACTGGTAGAGTTTCGCAAACTTACGGAAATGATTTGTCCCCGAATCCTAAGTCTAACGGTAGCGTGAGTGGTATATTCGGCGGCGACTGATCTCATTTTGATTGTGTACTGACACCACGTGGATAAATTTTGCGCAAATTTTTTCATCTCAGTTAGCCCCGGAGCCATGCTCCGGGAGGTGGTTTCAACGCCGAGCATGGCTCAGCGGCTAACAATCAAAATTACCCTGACTGTCAGTATGAGATTGTTGTTCACGTTATTTCTTTTGTACACGTTCTTTTTTTTATTCACCGAAAACGCGGTTTCCGGTGAAGCAAATTCTCTTCCGCAGATACCACTCAACGACGAGCGATTCATTCAAGGACTTGTTAATCGTGGTTTATACGACTTGGCCGCAAAATTCTGCGACAGTAATATTGACACCACTGATGTAACCAACCGAAATGCGAAATCTGAATCTGGGTATGACACGTATTTGACAGAAGTTCTTTACAATACGGAAAAAGTACGTATTTACAATTTGAAATCGCTTTCTCTACCTCCGGCATCTCGAAAGCAGACGCTGCTGGAAATCGACAAGCTGGAAAAATCGTTTGCAAATAATGTTAACAAAGCGAAAGAAACGAATAAAATTCAGCAAACGGCACTTGAAATTGCCGAGCTTCTGTTTCGTTTTCAACTGCTCGTGGCCGACCAATCACTTGGTGAACTTGAACGACTTGAAGTCGGAATTTCTGGTAGTGCGTCACATGCAAAAAACATTCTGACACCAGACACCGGTGAGGTACGTAACACTTCACCTGATTCCGTTGTAGATTCTGCAACAACTCGGCTACATCAGACAGTGCAACGTGGAAAAGAAATAAACGAAGAGCTTGCCCGACTTATTGCTGACACCAAAATAACACAGCAGCAGGCTCGTACTTTATTCGGTTTCAAGCGAAAAGTAGATTTCCACACTGCACTGGCTTGGAAATCCCTTGCGTTAGGTTATCCGAAAGAGAGTTCCGAGCTAACCGACTGCATCAACCAAGCGGAACGGCTCTTTGCAGAAATTGCCGCCGTACCCGGTGACGACCCGATAATACTGCAGAGTCGGCTTGAAAAAGTTGCATGTGCGAGACTTCTCGGCGATTTTTCACAAGCGGAAAATCTACTCGAAGCTCTTTTAAAAGCGAAAGAACAGTTACCGAAAGAAATTGTTATCCAGGCAACGGCGGAAGGAATACGGCTTTTTATTGCGCAAGGAAAAATTGAAAAAGCGATGCAGTGGACCGTGACACCGCCAAACGTGCAATTGCCGCCGGATTACGAACTTGCGGTTCTCGAGGCGTATCTGGCAAATTATGCAAACAGTGAGGAAAACAGTGATGAATTGCTTACCAAAGCGTTGAAATTAACGGAACAAATAGCGGTGTCACACGGTAAATACTGGGGACGGCTTGCTCAAATAACATTTACGCAAAGCGTGAGCAGAGCCGAAAAAGGAAACAATGCATCGGCATTTAAGCAACTTGCCGAAGATGCGTATCAGCGGGGGAATTTGACCGACGCGATTCGCAATTACGACGTGGCGTCAGAATTCGCTGAAAAAGCTGGTGACACCCGTTTGGCTTTTACTTGCGCACTTGCAGCGGCTGCTGTTCAAAATCAACTCGGAGAAAACGCCGACTTGGAGTCGGCAATTAAACGGTTAACCGTTGCGGCTTTGAAATGGTCAAACCAACCGGAAGCTGAAAATGCGTACCTTTCCGCAATTGATATCGCTGGGCCGCTTGTCACCCAAAATCGCCTGAACCTTGCCGAGTACACCGAAATGATTAAGGCGTTTGTCACGACTTGGCCGAACTCAGCCAAGAAAAACGACCTGGCAATACGTGCCGCCAAACTTCTCGAACTGCAGGGAAAGTTCGAGGAAGCTCTTGAGATCTGCCCTGATTTTCCTGGCAGGGCCAAGACAATGATTGCGTTGAAAAAACTGGTTGACGCCGGCAAACGAACCGAGGCAATTAGCGGGTACAAGGAACTTTACGAAAAGAATCCAAACGATTTGCAGCTTGTCGATTATTACGGAACACTTCTTGCTGACACCACTGACACAGG
>JBOFQC010000295.1:0-2726 GCA_051660725.1 Thermoguttaceae bacterium | reverse complement strand
ATTTAACTAAAATTTGTGAAAAAATGCTTTTTGCACTTGACTTTTAACACAGTCGCTACGGCGTTGAGGACGAAAAATTTTTTGTAGTTGTAGCGTACATAAATTATTAAAACGCTCTAACCCTGCGCTGGGCAACGTGCGCGAGTACGCCACATCCCCTGTCTCTTTTTGGGAGTTTTTTCTCGACCAGTAGAAAAAAACTCCTCTTGACACCGTTGGCCGTTTTGGTGTAGACTTCCACAAGTGGTTTTGAAATCGGTTACGCAGAATGGTATTTTTTCACTTCGGAAAATACAGCATACATTTATTTTTATTATCCCTATCATATCCCACTTGTGGTACATTTTATGAACGACAGAAAGCCAATCCATCTTTTCAACGTCCATAGCCATATCACTTATTTAATGGCCTGTGCTGTGATGCGGCATCGCCACATCGAACTGAGTGATGCTGTTTTTTTGACTGGTGGCGGGTATGCACTGCCCGAAAATTCGGTTGCCGTGAAGATGCAGGTGATTCCCGATGCCTATTTTCTCCTCGATTTCTACTACGGATGGAACTATCGGGCGGTCAGAAAAAACATGTCAGAATTTGCCGATTTTGTCAACCACGCAACAGAAGGTCGTGAGTATATCTGGTATCCTCCACACACAAGTCTTCCCTACCAAAAAGTAATTGCATCTTATGATAAATGCCTGAACTACTGTGTAATAGAGGAAGGGATTAGTCCTCACGACAATATAAACAATCTCACCTATCCGCTTCCCCCGCACAATAAAAAACTAATGAAATTGTGTAACGAAAATCGTCTGTTTTTTTTAGATGACCACTATGTGTGTACGAACAATCCGAAATACGATTGCATGTTTGTGTCACTCGATGCGAATTTCGCTGAGATCGACAATCGTGTCGTGCTCCCAGATGTTTTCTCCAAGGAACGGAATATCCAATTCGAGTCTGCCGATGCCGTTTTGATGTTTGATAAACTCCCTAGGGTATTAAGGGGAGGCATCGAATCCTCAAAGAAAGTACTGGTGTGGTTGATTGAGAATCATTTTCGAAAGAACAAGTACAAAAAAGTTCTTTTTCGCTTGCGAATTCGCGGAAACATTCCTCAATCGGAAAAGTATATTTGGGAGGTTTTCAATCAATTTCCTGATATTGTCTTCGAACAGATTGACAATTCCGTTATTATGGAAAACATGATCTATTCCTATAATCTTCCCTATTATTTTTTGGTCACATCTCTCGGTTTTTACGCTGCGGCACTGGGGAGGAAATCCTATTCATATTCCCCGACTTTTTGGGCATTAGAGCCGAATTACAGAGACTTCTTAACAAGACTCGATGTATCTCACGATGGATTTCGACGTTTTGGCGTAGAACTGTTACCCGCAATCGAGGCAGATGGCTCCCCAATCTCTCCCGTGCGTGATACGCTAATAAAAACCTTAAAACGCGAAGGCATAAAGTACGCTAAAAAATACGTTCCACTCTCCATTCTGAAAGTGCTGCAAAAAATGAGACCGAATTTTTAATTTTTTAATCCACCAATATCTACGCCAACAGAGAAAACTTCAATGAAAGAAAACGAAATACGTCCCGACGAATACATGCCGCTGCTGGAAGAAGCCTGCGAGGCGGATATCAGTATTTTACTTGCCGATAAAGACAACTGGGTACGGGTTCGCTGTCCGGCCTGCGATGGAGATAACTTCGAACCGTTAGGTGAAAAAAAGTCCGTGGACTATGTGCTATGCCGGGCTTGCCGTACAGTTGCCGTTAATCCTCGGCCTTCGGAAGACCTGCTCCATAAAATGTATGCCAACTCAAAAGTGTACGAATTATGGAACACGAAGATATTTCCGGCTTCCGATGCAAAAAGACGTGAAGGAATCTACCGTCCCCGCGCGGACATGTTGATTGAGTATTGTCGCAAATGTGGAATTTCTGAAGGAGCCTCATTCCTTGAGGTAGGTGCCGGCTTCGGAAGTTTTTGCGATGTGATTCGTGAGCGAAACTATTTCGGAAGCATTACTGCGGTCGAGCCGACCCCCCAGATGGCCAAAGCGTGCCGGGCACTAGGTTTGAATGTCATCAACGATTTTGCCGAAAATGCCATCAGTGGTAATCGTTGCGACCTGTTTTGTTCCTTCGAGGTGATTGAGCACATTTACAATCCATTCCTGTTTCTTCAAAACGCTTGCAATGTGTTATCAGAACATGGATTGATTGTCTTGTCGAACCCTAATCCATTGGGTTTCGACGCAGCAATGCTGGGGTTGAAATTGGCGACATTTGATCACGAACATTTGAATTATTTCAACCCGAAATCCATGGAGATTCTCCTGAATCGTGCTGGATTTGAGGTTATTGAAATCGTTACACCGGGAAGGCTGGATGTCGACATTGTACGAAAGGCGGCACTTGATGGCACACTGGAAGTCAGCGGTAACCCGTTTTTCGAACAATTGCTGCTCGAATCAAGCGACTCGGTTCGGGAAGAATTTCAGGCATTCCTCGCCAAAAATGGCCTGTCGTCGCACATGCTGTCCGTTGCTAGAAAAAAATCGTCCTAATTATCCCACTTTAACAAAGTTTATCACAAGGAGTCTTTCATGAAATACTGTAAACAATGCCTTCAACCGGACACGCGTCCTGGAATTGTTTTTGATGCAAACCAAGTTTGTATGGCCTGTGTCTTCGAAGAACGTAAGAAAAAAATC
>JBOFQC010000294.1:0-6696 GCA_051660725.1 Thermoguttaceae bacterium | reverse complement strand
CCTTTTTGTTCGGCAAGTCTGGCCTGTTCAGCTCTTTCGAGCTGTTTTTTCATTTCTTCGATTTGCAGTTGTTGAACTTTCAATTGCTGTTCAACAGACGTAGGAACCGTTGTGGTACTCGCTCTCGAATTTGTCGTTTTAACTTTAACAGGATATGTTTCTCTAACGGAGTTGGCTGTTTCGCTCATTCCCAGAGCTCCACCCAATAGAGAAAAAGGGGATCCCGAATTCGGGGCACCTCCTTTCACGCCGGCTTCACCTGATTGCGTAAGTTTTTGATTGATACCATTAGGTGCAATCTTAGCGTTTTCCGGAACTTTTGTACCGAGTACTTTTTCAAGTTGCAGGTTACGAATTCTGTCTTCTTCGTCAACTTCGCTCTGTTTCGCTATACCATTTGTACGTTGAAAAACCGGTTCAGTCGGGGCCGAGTGGTATTTGGGGTACGGCATTTGAGCGCGGCCTTTTTCGTCTTTTTTCGCATCTGAATCGTTAGATTTTTTTTCTGCGTCTGGATTGGGAGCCGGAGGCGTATAACCTGCCAACGCATTTGGCATCATCGGGTTGGCAACCATTTGGTTGTTCATGGGGTTGACCATCACGTTAGCCATCATTGGGTTAGGTTGCATCTGGGGTGCCTGCGCAAACATGTTTGGATCAATTCCTTGCATGTTTGGTGTCGCTTGTGGCATTGCTGCAAATTGTTGCGTTGCCTGTGTTTGCGGCATCAGAGGCATCTGCTGCATTGGCGGCTGTCCGAACTGCGGATTAGGGTTAACCATAATCGGCTGACCAGAAATCGCGTTTATCATCATCACGCCAGGCTGTCCAGGCAACGCAGGCTGCATGACGATTCGCTGACCATTAGTCGGGTTTATAACCTGAACTGGCGGAAGCTGAGCAATTGGCGGCATTGGGCCCGGCATATACGGAGCACCCATTCCCGGAAACGCCGGTTGATTATACGGCATAAAGTTGTACGCTTGAGGTTGCGGCAATTGCGGAACCGGATACATTCCGGGCTGCGGCGGAGTTAGTGCTGCCGGTGATTGATTTTGATTATTGGACGAACAGGTCTCGGAATCTTTTTCGTCTTCATCTTCTTTGTCTTCGTCACCGTTTGGTCCTAGAGCGCAGCGCATACAACCGAATCGGCCGCACGGGTATTTGTGAACCGCTTTCTTTTCGTAAGTCTTATCCGAAGTTTTAATCGCTTTGGCTCGGTTAAGCTCAACGGCCCAATCACCACGCAAAACCACGCCCGGTTTGTCGTTTAAACCAAAGCAACAGCCGGATGCGCAAAATAGCAAAAATAGGAAATATATTAAAATTCTATTTCTTGTTTTTCGCATTAAATTTTCAACCTTTTGAGTTAAAATAGGTAAAATATTCATGACATTCTCACTTGCTTCCATTCACGCTGAGAACATTTTTTATACCATTGGCCGTCATCACATCTATTAATTTTCTTGCGGTTTCTCCGTAAAAGCAAAGGTTTTGCAAGTGTCCTGATGTAATTTTTGCGACTGCACAAAGTATAGCTGTCTTTATTATTAGTTTGAGTATCCCATATTAAAAGAGTACTCCTCATGTCTCTAATCGGCCAAATAATCGTTAAAATTTATTTAATCCGAAAATTTTGCCCATTTTTATTTTGTAAACAAATGTCGAACACAGCCAAATTAAATTTGTCCGTTGTGTTTAGCCGCTGATCCAATTACACCAATTCATAAATACCGTTCATAATAACAGCCGGAATGGACAGCATTTCGAGACATTTCTAAGAACCTCAAAAGTGGGGCTTGAAGTAATCACACGAATTGATACAATGTATCAATGGCATTAAGGTGAAATCGTGCATTCACCTGTGTCATTTTGTACCGACTTATCAATGAAAGTTTTCAGCATATACCGTAACGGTATTTTTGTACGTTTCCCGAATTTTAGTGGGTTTGATTGTTATAATTTTCACACTCCCAAAAATTGGATAAGGTAAGTTTTTACCATTCTACAGCAAAATAATTTCAGGAGAATTAAAAATGACGAAATTGAACGAAATTTACGTATGTCAAAAGTGTGGTAATACCGTAGAAATAATCGGAGCCGGCAAAGGCGAACTGGTTTGTTGCGGTGTTCCGATGACTCTACAAATCGAAAATACAGTAGATGCGTCGCGTGAAAAACACCTTCCGGTTGTCACAGTTGACGGTGATTGGCGTCATGTCAAGGTTGGTTCAGTTCCACATCCAATGGAAGAAAAGCACTATATTGAGTGGATCGAATTGATTCAAAACGGTCAGACAAAACGGACGTTCCTGAAACCGGGCGACAAACCGGAAGCGGCTTTCCAAGTTGTTCCGGGTCCGTTTACAGTTCGTGCTTACTGCAATTTGCATGGATTATGGAAAGACGAAAAAACATCCGATGAAGACGAAGGAAAAACCAAAACCATTGCCGACTTGCAGGCCGCTTTTAATGGCGAATCGAACGCAAGTGCGAAATACACCGTTTACGCCGCGAAGTCTCAGGAACTCGGTTACCCATTGGCTGCGGCACTGTTTCGTGCGGCATCAAAAGCGGAAAACATTCATGCGACTGCCCATTCCAAGGTAATCCAATCTCTCGGCGCGACCCCACAAGCTGATATCAAAACGTACACAGGCAAGGAAATATCGGAAATGCTCAAAGACGCCATTGCCGGCGAAACGCACGAGTTTACCGAAATGTATCCGGAATTCATCGCTGACGCCGAAAAAGCGGACATTGAAGCGGCAGTGGTAAGTTTCGAACGAGCAATGGATGCGGAAAAAGAACACGCTAAACTTTACAAAGTAGCGTTGGAAAACCTCGCTGATTGGAAGAAAACCGATAAACAATTTGTCGTTTGTCCGATTTGCGGTTACACTGCTTTCGAGGTCGAATCGAACTGCCCGATTTGCGCCGCATCGAAAAGTCGTTTCCTGACTTTCAAGCCCGAATAGTGACACCATAAAGATTCGATGCAAATCTTGCGCCCCCGGAACTTTGTTCCGGGAAATTGTCCAGAATAACCCTACTGTGCAGATAAAAATGTTTGACGGCAGGTTGATGCAATATCGTCTTAATATATAGCCAAAATTATATGAAAATGCTTAAAAGATTTATAATTGTTCTTGCATTATTCTTGATGTGCGCAGTTTCGTTTTGGTTGGGGATGAAAATTACACGTATTCGTCAGATGCCATTGCTTTTAAGTGTTGCGTTTTGTATTCCAAATCATGAACAACAAGCAGCAAGCCACCTGCATACTTTTTACAGACTTTTCAATGAAATAAACAGTGAAACCGACATAGGAGAAGCAGGTTTTTATAAATTAGTTCCCAGTGTAGTCGAGCCAGTATTCCAACATCGATATGCAGAAAGTTGGCGTTCTCGTCTGGTACAACATGATTGGCGTAATAGGCTATATCAACTTAATATTTTTGATAAATATAATTTCGGTTGTAGCAATCCGTGGAGCACAGAAAAAAACATTCAAGAGAGGAGTCCATATTATTGTCAGGAAGAGGCGGGGTTATTTACCAGAATATGTGACACTTCTTTTCTCATGCTTACTCGAGGGGATACTTTAATGAAAGATCTGCCGGATGAAGCGGTTGTGGTCGTCGAGTCTGTTGACTGCGGTATTCATTGGATGGAGCCAAAAGACCTTGATATCGAAACACTTCAAAATGCAGAGTCACCGTTCGGCATCGGCAAATTAAATTCTTATCACGACGGATATGTGTACGCACTCCGAAAAAATGGTGAAGTAATCAAAATTAATAAAGACTTGCCAAAAGAAAAAGTACTCGCTATTCTTGATAGAGAATCGACCAGCGAATAAAATACTATACTGTACGTGATCAATGTATTGCAGTTCACTCGCTTTGTAAACTCTTGCTTTTCCCACAGGATAAAGTAAGGAGAACTGCGGTTCCATGACTACGCAGGGTATAATATCATTTAGGAGATTCAAAACCACACCGTTCAGCAACTTCTTTTACCCACTTTTCGGTAAATATATCTTGATCGAAATCATAAATTAATGTTCTGGTTTTGGTTCCTCTTCCGGTCAAAACCTTGTTAACTGTTTGGGCGTCACCTTTTAAGTGATTTTCAACCGCTCTTTTAAAACACTGTCGCAAACAAGTTGCATAAGCCGTAGAAATGTCATTTTCTGTTTTTACTATACTACCATCAGATGTGTAAATATACATTTTTCCATCTAACAGTGGTGGGATATTAACAATTTTTTTTCCGGGCACAAAAAAGGAACCTTTTCTAGGGTCAAACATTATCTCACTTTTTGTATTATCAAAAGAGTCCTTGTCTGAGATATCATATACAATTCCACACGCAGGAATCCCATTAGCTATAAGATAATTATTTAAGGTTAATTCAATTCCATGTCCACCAAATTCCTCTATTTCATGGTTAGCAATAATTTTATCAATGTCAATTTGAGCAAGAGGTTTTATCTTAGTTGTATCCCAATAATATTTTAAATCCGTCTTGAGGGATGGATTTGATTTATTCAACGCACTAACATCAAAAATAAATGCAACCGAAAATGTTTGTCCCATATTCTCATATCTTCCTATAACGATACGAGTTTCCGGCATAAGGTTCTTTTGGCCACATCCAAGCATTGCTAGCATGGTCATTGCTCCTGCAACACAAAATACTAATACACGACAATTATGCACTGATATATTATTCATTTGAATTCTATCTCTGTATGCCAAGATATTGCTCAGCACTGCAACATGCCGAACAATATCTGCGCAAATTTTCCGGCGCAGGTCAATAACGTCAGAATTTACCGGTTTCTTTCATGTAATTGTCGTAAATGCCGTGATCGACGTCGAATCGCATAACAATCATGTTCGGCGAATCAATCCCATCCGGAAAATGTTGAGTGAAATCTTCCTTCCACACTTTTTGACGTGATGCGGTGTCACTTAGCAATTCCACTTTTCCGAACAATCTGAATTCCGACATCGACTCCATGTCGTAACCGTAAACAACGGCTTTCGGGTTGGTTTTTAACTCTTTGATTTTGGTAGCTTCCGTTGAAGTGGCAAACCAAAGAGTCTCGACACCATCTTTGGCGGCGATTAGCAGCACTCGCAAATCAGGCCAACCATCTGTACCGAGCGTTCCGAAAGAAACAAACGGAATTTTTTCGAGGAGGACTTGTACACGTGACTTTGCTTCGGAAGCGTTGAGATTTTTAGGATTCATATTTTTCTCCTTGTGAAAAGAATAACACACAGTTCGGGCAGCTCAATGTATTATATAACTGTTTTGGTAAAAATCAATTCCTTGTCTTGCTCTTGAAATCAGAGCAGTTGCTTGGGTGCTTTTTTGTTAGCCGAGTAGCCTTGCTCCGGGTAGTCCGGTTTCTCCAAAACTGGGGCGACTTTCTCCGAAAGTCGCCTATCATATAATGGTTCCTACCAAATGCGTTTAGTGCTGTTTTCAGCGGGAACAATTATTTTCAAACCGGCGTCAATATAGCGGCCACCCCACGTGTCTTTACACTGAATCGCAACGGTATTTTTACCCGACTTGAGCGATTTTTTGAGAACGGCTGAGTCAATTGCTACTTCAGTGTAATCGGTAACATATCCGGTAGCACTGAAAATCAATTCGCCATTCAGGTAAACTTCGCAGTCTTCGTCGTAATAAATCGTAAGTCGAAGCAGGTCAGCGGAATCCACGAGATGCTTGACTTCCGAAGCGGTCAGATCAAAATCGCGACGTAACCAAATTTCTTTCGTGTCCCAATTCGTCCGAATTGTCGTGTTCGGCGGGTTGACACCACCAAAACCTCCTTCACCGTCTTTCCAGGACGAATCGTCGAAGTTCGCGCTTTTCCAATCATCAGCCGGCTTCTCGGTCGTCCATTTCCATGTTTGACCCGACTTGTCACGACCTGTCGGAACAAGAGTTTCGACTTTCGGAGCCGGATAATGAAGTTTGTCATTAACTTCTTTCAATCGCTTCGGATCGAATTTGTCGACTTTTCGGTCATAACTCATAAGTCCGTTCACTTCGATTTCCACGTCAGTTGTCTGCGTGTAAACCGCTGCTGAAAGCCCTTTGGCAATCAACGGATGCAAGGCGTCATTCAACTGCTGGTAACGGTCAAATAAGGCTTCTTTCTCTTCGAAAGATTGGTAGCCCCAATTTCCATCTTCTTTCCAGGCGTGGTCTTTGACAGGCATACCGAGTCCGCCGTATTCGCCGAGCACAACCGCTCTTTCTTCTTCAACTGGCGGCATACCGGGGCCCGGATACACGTGTATGTCGTGCATGTCTCCGACTTTCCGATCGGTCCAACCGCTCGCACTGTTCACAAGTCGGGTCGGATCAAGTTGTCGGCAATATTCGACAATTTCAGCCGTGTTGTATTGACCCCAACCTTCATTGAACGGCACCCAAATAACAATGCACGGGTGATTGTCCAATGAGTGAACCATTTCGGCAAGTTCGGCCCTGAACTGAGCGTCCGCTTCCGGCGTTCTCGTGGCGTCAGGGTCGTTTGAGCCAATGTACGGGTAACTGCTCGGCATGTCCTGCCAAACCAAAACGCCGTGTTTGTCGCAGTGGTAATAAAAACGGTCCGGCTCGGTTTTGACGTGCTTACGGAGCATGTTGTAACCGAAATCT
>JBOFQC010000293.1:0-6925 GCA_051660725.1 Thermoguttaceae bacterium | reverse complement strand
TGCAGCGATGTTTTCGCCGCACCCGCTCGATTACTCTGGTCAACATTCTCGCCACTCCATCAGACGAAGCGATTTTTTACGACGAATCATGCTGGGTCATTCCGGCTGAACTATCCCTCGAAGACAGAGATGCGATGCTCTTTCCTGAATTTTTGACGGCATCGAATCGCTCACGAGATGCGGCGGCATATTTAATTCATTGGCTTTCGACCCCATCAGTTCTTGCGACGCAAAAACGCCGACTCGCTGAACTGCTCCGAGAAATAGATAATGTCGAATCGCCACTGGAAATCGCCGCCAAAGCAATTTTATGTGAAACCGAAAAAAAGAGATAAAATGAATAAGCGTTCACTGGTTTTGGGCGAGCCGCCTCCGTAAGAGGGCGGAAAAAAACAGAAAAATCTACGGCAGGAGCAAATCTACGCCCAAGTTGAAAGTTTGGGATAAAAGCGGAACAATGACATCAAACACAAAAACTTAACAAGGGTACTGTCCACTATGAAAATTACGCCGATTCGACGCTAACAATTATGAAACGCATATTCTTTATTTTGGTGACGCTAAACATTGCACTGATAGGTGCGATGCCGTTTCTCTATCCCGCAAAAGGTGTAGCACATTTTAATGAAGCAGGCGAAATTAATGGCTGGCAGCCGGTATTGCCTTTGATGGTAATACTCGGTTACACAAACATGTTTGTCTGCGGAATGTTTTGGATAGGTGACTATGTAACGCAAATATCACCGGCATACGGTTTCAACGTGCCTAATGCGGAATACTGGAAACGTGAAGAAAATTTGCCCGAATTACGAAGACGTGGTTCGGCACTCTGCTATGAAATCGGGATTTATGCCCTTATTTTCATGACTATCATTGAAGTACTTACCATCTGCTCAAGTCGTGCCGAAAATTATTTTTGGTTCGACATATCAATCATGCCAACCTTTGTTCTCGGTATCGTTTTAGCTTTTTTGCCACTTATCCGAATTTTCTGGATTTTTCGGTTGCCGAAAAATGAGCGGTGGGTGGCAAAAACTGGACCAATGAATAAGCTATAATCATGAAAATTGCAGCATATATTTACAACAAGGATTTAGGAATTCTATTATGAGCGGAACAACCAAGAAATTACGAATTTATGTAGACACCTCTGATTTAATGCAGTCAATCTGCGCGAGGGATATAGTTTATTATCAATATTTTCACCGAGGGAGGTTGTATGAAACGGTTTGATTGCTTGAAAATGAAAGAAGAATTACAGGCGGAGTCGACTAAACGCTTTCAGGGTCTTACGTTTCAAGAAAGAGCAGATATCATTGCAAAGCGGCTAAAAAACAGCGAAAGTCCATCTGCCTATTGGTGGCGAGGACAAGATACTCAAACCACCTGTCCCAATACCAGTGGCACTGTTATTGAAAAGCGGCAATGACACCAACATCGAATCACATCGAGAGTGAACGGGACTTTGTATGGGCTGCGGAGGTTGCGTAGGCGAGCCGCCTCCGTAAGTTGGCGGGTTAGTTGACAAAATTTGATTGCCATGACTGGGAGTGCTATCTTGACTCGTGGACCTATTTTGGTAGAATGAAAGTTCTGTTTCACGTTATCAATTTTGTGCCTGCTCAAGAGAAATGGACTATGATCAAAAACACAAAACTCGTATTTCGAGAATGAAAGATGTCGCAACAATCCGTCAGTAAGTCCTCAATACCCGGACTTTTCGGTGTTCGGTATTCCAACCGCGATTTCACTGACCATGAGACGTGGGGAAAGAATCGAGCGGAATGTTTGTTTAGCTTTCCATGCAATGGGGTTTTACATGATATAAAATCTATTTCTTCTGGATTTCAATTACAATACGAACATCCGCACGGACACCTTTTTCAGGGTAATTCACTAGATTGGCTTAAATCCTTAAATGATAGTAGTATCGACCTTGTTTTTGCCGATCCTCCATATAATATCGGCAAAGCAGATTGGGACAATTTTGACAGCCAAGAACAATATATTCAATGGTCGATGAAGTGGGTTTCGCAATGTTCACGAGTGCTAAAGTCCACAGGATCGCTCTATATTTGTGGCTTTTCGGAGATTTTGGCTGATCTAAAACATCCCGCAATGAAGTATTTCAAACATTGTAGATGGCTCGTTTGGCATTACAAAAACAAAGCAAATTTAGGTCGGGACTGGGGACGCTCACACGAAAGTATTATCCATTTCCGAAAATCGGATGCCTTTACATTGAACATGGATGACGTGCGTACTCCATATGGAGCGCATACATTAAAATATCCGTCGCACCCACAGGCAGAAACGAGCGCGTTTGGAAAAAGTGCAAACGCAAAGACCAGAGAAAATTGGGTGCCAAATCCAAAAGGCGCAAAGCCGAAGGACGTGATTGATATTCCAACAACATGCAATGGAATGGACGAAAAAACACCGCATCCAACACAAAAACCGGAAGAATTGGTGCGAAAATTCGTGTTAGCCTCATCCAATGAAGGCGATACGGTGATTGATCCATTTTCCGGTTCGGGCACAACTCTTGTCGTCAGTGAGCAACTCAATCGCCGCTGGATGGGGTGCGACCTGAACCCCGAATACAACCAGTGGGCTGCTGCGCGTATTGAAAAAGTGCGTGTGATGACAAAAGAAGAGTGGATTCTCCATGACCGCCGAACAGCGGAAAGGAGGGAGTCCATACGATGAGATTTACCGAATTGGTTCAATGGGCGCAAAACAAAAATCGTTTCAAAACCCTCTCGGATTTCATTGAGTTTACGAAGTATTATCTGGAATTTACAGATACGGGCTTACAAGCAATCATTGTTTCACAAAATGAAAATCATTATCAATTTTTGCAGTATAAAAAAGACGGAAGTTTTCAAATTACCAGGCCAATAAATTCGCTTCTCATGTTTTCGCATGAAAATTTTGAAGCAGCCTCCATACAATTAACGCAAACTCTTTTACAATTAAAAGATCGAGAACGTCCATTTGATGGCCATCGAAATAATTTGATTCGTTCAATATACACAATTCAGCAAAGTATTGGTGCTGCTTTAGACGGATTGCCAGCGGGACAATCGAATCGAGCGAGAAAAGTCAATGGCGATTTATTTGAGTATTTTATCCGACTTTTAATTGCCGAAGTGGGTATTGAGTGTGTTTCCGAAACGATACAAGTTCCGATAAAAGATGGGGCAGGAAATCTGTTGTTTAACTCCAATTATCAACACGATCTGATTGTCAGAAAACTGGGAGAAATCAAGGTAATCGGTTCGGTCAAAACATCTAGTAAAGACCGAATCGACAAAATTTTCATTGATAAATTCCTGTATAACAAACTCACGGAAACTGCTCTGCCACATATTGCGATTTTTCTGAACGACGTTCAGAGGAAGAAAACGAAGTACGAAAATAAGTACGGAATAAATACAACCTTTTTATCGGGACATTTCAAAGCGTATACGATAAAACTAAATCCCTTAGACGGTGTATACTATTGTGATATTCGTCCCAATATGGTCGAAGATGAATTGTTAGCAAAACATATCAAAACGATAGATCACTTTTTTTATACGGATTTATGGAAATTTCTCAATTGAGCATCAGGTGCGAATCACATCGAGAGTGAACGGGACTTTGTATGGGCTGCGGAACATGTGTAGACGAGCCGCCTCCGTAAGTTGGCGGGTTGGCTGGCAAAAACGTAACAAAAATAAGTTGTGTAATTTTCATTATTATAGCATATTCATTGGTCCAGTTTTTGCCATCCACCACTTCCGTTGGTCGCCTGCATTTCTGAAACAATTGTAACTCAAATTGCCGACAAAACCCGCCGACTTACGCCGGCGGCTCGCCATTCGCCAAAAACCCGCCGACAAAATCCGCCGACTTACGCCGGCGGCTCGCCAAACGAAACTCGCCAAACGAGACAACCTTCACTTTTTTTATCAATATGCAGCCGACTCCGTATGATGTCACTTTTTCGATTTTTCGTTTTCCTGTTCGCATTCAGCCTTTTTTCTGGGTCATCGTTGTTCTATTTGGAATTCGGGGAGAAATCGACGACATGGCGACGTGGATGATTCAACTCGCAATTTGGGTGTCGGCAGTGCTCCTCTCCCTTTTAGTACACGAACTCGGACACGCTTTTGTCTTTCGGCATATCTTTCATGTCCGCTCTCGGATTGTATTGCAGGCTTTTGGAGGTGCTACTATTCCAGAATGCGCTCATCAAAAAAAACGTGGATGGAAAGGACTCTTTTCCGAACTTTTGTTGGCAACTTCCGGCGCACTGGCAGGATTCGCACTCGCTGGAATTGCTCTGATGTGTTTGAGTTTACTCAAAATCAATGAAAACAACATGGAACTACTTCCTCTTACTCCACTCGCAATAACTCAACTTTTCTGTCTCCAAGTTGCATTCATCTCCATTTTTTGGGGGGTTTTCAACTTGTTGCCGATTCATCCGATGGACGGAGGAATTGCAATGCGAGAAATTTTTGTCTTTTTTTCGCCCCAACATGGACTCGCCAATTCACTCGGATTGTCGATTGTCGTCGCCATTGCTGTGGCTTTGTTCGCCTTCCAATTTGGACTCATATTTGCTACTGTAATACTCGGACTATTTGCATATCAAAATTTTCGGGAACTAAAAGGACGTTTCTATTAAAAAAACAAAAAAACGTGAACGATATTATTTTCGCAAATACTCATTTTATTGCAACAAAAATTATGACAAGGAAACCATTTTTCGTGGGAACAGCTTTCGTGGGAACAGTTTTCGTCTTTTTTTTCGGTCTGCTTGTTTCGATTTCTGCGACTTGTATGGCGGCAGACTCGCCGCAGTGGGGAAAATATGGTGATCGTAATATGATCTCGCCTGAAACGTCGCTCCCAGATTCGTTTCAGCCGGGAAAACGGAATCCACAAACAGGTCAGATAGATTTGAACACCACAGAAAACGTCAAGTGGACCGCCCCACTCGGCTCAATTGTGTATGGAACTCCGGTAATTGCAGAAGGACGTGTTTTTGTCGGATCGACCGACTCGATTCAGAATCGAGACCAGCTCGAAGGAGATCGCGGTGTTTTGCACTGTTTCGATGAAAAAAATGGTGAGCTTCTTTGGGAACTCGTTGTTCCGAAACGGACGAATATCCGTTATAGCGACTGGAGTCGTGTCGGAATTTGTTCTCCGCCGAGTATCGAGTCGGGCAAAATTTATCTCGTCACAAATCGCTGTGAAGTTTTGTGCCTCGATATTGAAGGACAAGCAAATGGCAATGACGGCCCATTTTTGGATGAGGCGACATTTTTCGTTCCCGAAGGAGCAAAACCGCTGGAAGTGAGCCAAAAAGAAGCCGACATTATATGGCAAAACGATCTAACTGAAACTATCGGAGCGATGTCGCACAATGCGGCAAATTGTTCGGTGCTAATTGATGGTGAATGTCTTTATATTTGTACAAGTAATGGTGTCGATTGGTCGCACCAGTATGTGATGAATCCGAAAGCACCGACTCTGGTGGTGCTCGACAAAGCAACTGGGAAAATTTTGGCCCGCGATGATTTTCAACTTGGTAATGACATCGCACATGGTCAGTGGTCTTCTCCGGCACTCGGAATAGTTAATGGACAAAAACAGATTTTTCTGGGAACAGGAAGTGGACAACTTTTTGCAGTGCGTGCATTGACATCGGAAGAAGTGAAGCAGTCTCAAAATACATCGGAGCCGATTTTGCTTGAAACGATTTGGAAATTTCATGGTCATCCACTTGCCCAGTCAAACGATTCCGTGCCGGTCGATCACCAACATGACTCGACTTCGTATCAATTTACAGGAAATCCCGTTTTTTATCGGGACAAAATTTTTGCCGTCGCCACACAAGAAATGCACCATGGAATGAAAAAAGGCCGACTCATTTGTATTGACGCAACAAAAAGAGGCGACATCACACGAAATGGTGGTCTTCTCTGGTTTTACGACGATATTTCGAGCAGCGATTCGACAGTCGCCATTTCGAATGACTTATTGTACGTTTCTGATGGAAACGGCGTTCTTCATTGTCTCGATGTTGAAACAGGAAAGCCGCACTGGACTCATTCGACAGGTGATCCTATTTGGGCATCTCCACTTGTCGCAGATAGCAAAGTCTTTCTTGGCACGCCGCGTCGACAATTTTTGGTTTTCTCCGATGCGAAAGAGAAGTGTCAACTTTCACAAACGCAACTTCCTGGGCCTGTTTTTTGCAGTTCGACGGCGGCCAATCAAACGCTTTATATTCCCGTTTGCGGCCTGTTGTATGCCATTGAAAAAAAGTAGCCGTTCAGGGTTTTTTGTTGTTTTTCCATTCCCCTAAAAACAGCCAAAATTAGATCGGTGCCCATTATTCAACTCCGAACGGAGTTGTTTTTTGTGTTTGTGGGCAATTCGTTTCGACCATTCTGAAGTCCCTCCGTGACTGTTGTATTTTGTCGATTTTACGGATTGTCGCAATCGCCTTTTATGATTTCCGTCAGACCATTTCAATGTTTTTCGATTCGTTTAGTCACAATCATCCTTGACAATGTGGTGTGAATTTCCTATACTGTCATACAGAATCAACGCATTATTAGACTTTTTGGTTCTGCAACAAGTCTAATAATTATTAAAATGCTCTAGTCGAAAGCCGCATTGATTATGGAGCTAAAAACAAATTTTAAAAGCCATCGCATACGTTTATTTGTTACATGGCTGCTCCTTGTTGTATTTATTGTTTTTTCTCTTTGCTTACCTGACGAATTTTTCTGATTATGCTGGATTAAGGGGCGGTTTTTTTGTGTTTTGTACGGCAGATGTAGCCACCAACAGATTTTCCAACCAACAGTCGGCATACCGCTTGCCATTCAGTCTCTCCGCTGGACAACGCGCGCCGCCA
>JBOFQC010000292.1:0-2904 GCA_051660725.1 Thermoguttaceae bacterium | reverse complement strand
ATTATTTTACGTTGTTTCACGAAAGTTTCGGCAATTGCACCGCAAATCTCGGTGATTTCGCAGCCGGTGACGAATCGGGTCATGTCGATAATGTGAGCGTTCAAGTCGCCGTGAGCACCGGAACCGGCGAGTTCCTTTTTGAATCTCCATGCAAACGGTACCGATTCGTCGGCCCAATCTTGAAGATAGGTCGCGCGAACGTGTCTGATGTCTCCGATTGCACCTTGTTTGATCAATTGGTGAGCAAAAGCGACTGCAGGAGCACGACGGTAATTGAACCAAACGAAAGTCGGGACTTTTGCAGCAGCGGCAGCTTCGGCCATTTCACGAGCTTCGGCAAGAGTTCCGGCAATTGGTTTTTCGCATGAGCAGGCTTTTCCGGCGGCGATTGCTGCCTTTGCCGGTGGCGCGTGCATAAAGTTCGGTGTGACAATGTCGACGAGGTTGATTTCCGGTGATTTTACCAGTGCTTCCCAATCATGAGAGGCGTTTTGCCAGCCCCATTTTGCAGCAAACGCTTCTGGATTTTCGCCCGGTGTGCCGAAAACTGTGTGCATGACCGCTTTCATCGGCGGATTGAAGTACCGATTTACTTGTCCCCAAGCGTTCGAGTGTGAACGTCCCATGAACCCTTGGCCGATCATCGCTACATTGAGAGTTTTATCCATTTTTTCTCCTTTTTTATCCTTGTAATTTCAAAAAAGCACAATTACTGTTTAACTACTGTTTAGCCCACAACAAAGCGTATTTTACACCAGCAGAAACGTCGATTCAAGATGACGCTCGGTTTTTTTGGACGCTGCAAGTTTTTCGTACGAATGTTGTTTTGATTCTGTATGCGATGAAGGAATGCCAAAACAGCTCCCGTGGATGCGACGCTGTGTTGTGATGCTGTCAGGGGGGCTTGCCCAACCGGCAAGAACGGATATAATTCTTCGGCTACGGTTTGTTTGTCCGTGCCTATTCGTTTGCTTTATGTCGGGCACATTAGATATTGATATTTTGAATTGTTACTGTTGAGGTTATCATGTCCAGAGTCTGTGAAATTTGTGGTAAAGGTCGAAGAGTCGGAAATAGTGTTACTACACGTGGTAAAGCGAAGTATCTCGGTGGTGTCGGTACAAAAGTGACCGGAATTTCCAGAAGAACATTTCTTCCTAATCTTCAGTCCGTTAAAGTTTCAACTGAAAATGGCACACATAAAACCATGAGTGTTTGTGCTCAGTGCATTCGTTGCGGAACTGTTGTAAAACAGGTTAAAAACAAGCCGTTTAAGATGTATTCTGGTGCAGAAGCTAACACCGCCTCCAAGAAAAAGGCACCTAAAGCGAACGCACCGAAATCGAAAAGCTAACGATTATTCTTTTTTTGCGTTTGCCTGACCTTTTTTGACGCGAAATGCCTCGGGTAATTGTTCTGGGGTGATTTACGTGGTTCGAGAAAGGTCTGTTGTTTCAGATTTGAGATTTGCGCGGCCATATAGCGCGACTTTTGCCTTGCTTTACCTTATAGGAAAAGCAAGGGGTAGAAAGTAATTAAACTGCTACGCGTAGCTACGTGCAGAATACTGAGTTAAGAGTGCTAAGCACCAACAAGTTCACGCTTTCCCGGCGAGTCTTTATACGTAATCTGTTCTTCTTCCTGAGGTTCTGATGGCTCGATTATAAAATCTTGCCACTCCAAATCCGGGTCCATTGCTATAAACGCACCACGACAGTGTTGGCAAACAACTTTGCGTCCCATATACTCTATTCGAACCTGCAAGCTTCTCCCACATGTCGGACAATGCTGAAGATAATAAGTGTGTGTCATTTTTAGTGTCAAGTGGTTTCTAACTGAACTTTCGTACTCCATTTACTGACGTTGCAAAAAAATTGACGCTTGACTTTTAAAGGTGAAAGGAAACGGAACCGCAAAAGTCGCGGGCCAATTCAATTTACCTTAATAAACCAATTCAAATTTTCGCTAATGTCAATCATACTTCACCAGCTAAGTGGAGAAGCTCAGTTCTAATTTTGTGTAACAGATAATTACAGCAAATTTCCTTGAAAACACAACATAATGTTTATATACATTGTATTCCTTTTATTGAAAAAGGCAACATAAAAATACTGATTTATTAATTTTATCAGCAAAAAAACTTAATTTTTTCGTAGTATAAACCGCTATGCTCTCAATGTTTACTAGTTATTGCTGTTTTTACGAGTAATCAAACAGCCTCTTATTCACTTATTTTATAATACGAAGAATCTTTTAATGAGGTACTAACAATTTTTCATAAATTTTGTAAAAAGAATAGCTACGTTCACTTGTCGTCAGTAAATTGTAAACTAATTTTTATTAACATAATTTAGTAAAGAATCGCCAGTTTGTTTTACTGCGTTACTTAAATTACCCGTTTTATCGGATAAATATAATAATCATGGATTCACTTACAATTATATTTCTAGCAGGAGTCTTGTTTATTTTGACTCTGTCATCCGTTTTCGTTTACTTTCTTAAGCGGCAATGGAATTACGGGGTTGATATTGCAATACTCGAGACGTTCACGGGCCGTATTCGTGCTTGGTGGTTGCTTTTTGGAACTCTGGTCGGCGCAATAATGTTCGGGCATATTGCGACAATTTTGCTTTTTATTTTTATCTCTTTTTGTGCGCTACGAGAGTATATTACATTAACGCCGACCCGTCCTGCTGATAATCCGACTCTTTTTTGGGTTTTTCTATGTTTTCCGCTCCAATTCATCATGGTCGGCTTGGACCCGGTCTGGTTTAGGTCGATTTTCGGTATAGAGCCTTACCTCGTTTACTCAATTCTTATCCCGGCATACGCTTTTTTGATCATTCCCGCTTTCATAGCAATGTCGGGCGACTCAAAGTACTTTTTGGAACGAATAGCCAAAAT
>JBOFQC010000291.1:0-6480 GCA_051660725.1 Thermoguttaceae bacterium | reverse complement strand
TTGATCCGAGTCGGGAACGCGAGATTTTAAGCAATATTACTTCACACGGCGGAGAAACTTTCGAGGAGTACATAAAAGTACTCTTTTCTGTGCTGTTCGATTTGAGCAAATCGTACCAAATACGTTACCTGACCGAGAGTTCCGCTCTTGGCAAAGAGATTGATAGCGCGCTTGCCAACACGCCGAAAGTCTTCCCGAAAAAAGCAGTTGTCGCATGCAGCGGAGTTGAAGGTGCGTATTCCCAACAAGCTTGTGACCGGTTGTTTTCGCTCCCGTCAATTATGTACTTCAAGAATTTTGAAGGTGTTTTTCAAGCGGTTGCGCAAGGACTCTGCAAATACGGGATTCTACCGATTGAAAACAGCACTTACGGCTCTGTTTTGCCGGTGTACGACCTGATGACGGATTACCGTTTCCACATTGTTCGGGCGTACAAAATGACGATTTCCCACTCGCTTCTTGTGAAACCGGGAACGGAAAAATCGCAAATTCGTGAAATCTGGTCGCACGAACAAGCTCTCGGACAGTGCAGCGAATTTCTGAAAACTTTTAAGGATGTGCAGATTATTCCTTGTGATAACACGGCTGAAGCTGCGAAAAAAGTGGCGACTTCCGAACGCACGGACATGGCGGCAATTGCGTCGAAAAACTGTACGGAGCTTTACGGCTTGAAGGTTTTGGAAGATTCGGTTGAAAATAGCGGGAACAATTTCACACGTTTCATTTGTATTTCGCGGGATTTGGAAATATATCCCGGCTCGAACAAAATCAGTTTAATCGTGAATTTGCCGCACAAGCCGGGCGCACTTTACGCCACAATTGCGAAGTTCGCGGCTCTGGGACTTAACTTGTCGAAATTGGAAAGTCGTCCGATACCGGGCAAAGACTTCGAGTTCCTGTTTTACTTCGATCTCGACGTAAGTGATTGTTCGCCGGAAGTGATTCGACTCTTGAGCGACATTGAGAAACGGAGCAATTATTTCGCGTTTTTAGGCTGTTATTCAGAATAAAATACCCGGCCAAACGTAAGTTTGTCGGTTGTGTTTAACCGCTGGTCTTAGACCAGCTATTTCAACCTCTTTTATTTTTTCGAATTTCGCAAGTTTTTCTCGCTTGTCAGGTCCCAGGCGTTTAGCCAAATCGTTTCGGTTGGTTTCAAGCCGAAGTCTTTTTCAAGCGACTTTGCGAACTCGACCAAGTGTGCGGCCCCGTAAAAAATCGCGATTTTCGTTTTTCCTTCAGAAATCGCTTTCCTTAATTCTTTCAGGGCAACTGCGTTTCGGTCTGTGATAATAGCGGAACCGTCGTCGCCGGAGAAAATCCAGGCGGAAAGTTCCATTTGCGAAACCATTTCGTCTGCAAAAGCACGTTTTAAGGCGAGCGTTTTATTTTTCGCAAATAATGTAGCGACCAGCCGCCCTTCCATTTTGCCGGACCCTTCACTGTTTTGCTTGGCCAAGCTGGCGGTGAAAGCACGCGAAAATGTGTTGGAAATGTCATTTCGATCAGATACCCGCTGCAAAAATGCGTCGAGTGTAAGGTCGGCATGAACGAAGTTTTTGGCTGTATAATCTACGTGTTCCAACTGTTGCGACAAATCGAGCGACTCCCCCATTCCTTCCTGAATCATTGAAAGAAGCCCGCCTCGTTTTTCACGGCGTTCTTTGGAAAAAGTTTTTTCATTGATTTCCATTCCTTCAGGAATTACGAGTTCGAAAAGAACCACGTCGTATTCCTTGAACCGCTTATTCAGTTCCTCGTAGTACTCTTTGTCGGCAAAATGCACAGCAGAAACCAAGTCAACGGTTAGGTCTTTATTACCGGTTTTTTTGTTTTTTCCCTCAAATCTTACAATTGCGGTGTCAAGCGACTGAGGAATTTTTTTTCCTTCCGGTCTGAACACACGAACGTACTCATTCTCTCCTTTAACTGGTGTTTTTTTACTTTTCGTCACTTGTTCACCAATTACTACTGCCGGCGCAAGTAGTACAATCGCTAGAATTGACAAGTGCTTAGTATTTAACGTCTTTTGTGTAGGCATAATTTGGTCGGTTATTGAAAAAAAACTTAGAATCGGTTTTATCATATCGGCAGAAAGATAACTTTACCTTCTAGGACAAAAAACGGTCTTGCCATTTGACAAAACTACCGATGTAAGAATCCGGTGCATTGTATACATAGTGCAGTATACACGTTAAAGGCGGTGTATTCAATATATCGTGTGTATTCAATGTGATATTCCGACGTAACATAAACAGAAAGTTTTTTGAAACCAATTTGTCATCAAACGCATCATAATAGAAGTGTTCCCAGAATCGTTTTAAATGGAATTTTCGTTTAATTTGTTAAAAGCATCAATACTTTTTCGGCTTTCGTGCAACTAATACTATCAACATCAGCCTGATTAACATTTATGTGTTAGAATTTGGCGAGTATAAGAATTTTACCGTGCGTAGTCATAGAACGCTGGTTTCCTTACCTTGCCCTGCTGGAAAAGCAAGGGATTAAAAAGCGAGTAAACAGTAACACATTGACAACGTGCAGTATATTACTGATATTTTAGTTTTCGGCACGGTTCCAATATTAAAAGTTCACCCAGATTTTCAACCGGTATAAAAAAGATGTCTCTATCACAAGTAAGTAGTAAACTGTTGAAATTGACTGAAGCCATTCAAGGCTGTTTCTCATCGAAGCCGAAATCTTCCAAGAACAAGAAAACAGAGACTCGCAAGCTGTCAATGGATGTTCTTGAAGAACGGCAGCTTCTTACGGTTTCTGTAGGGACACCGTACGATGTTATGATAAACCAGCCGAACAGTCTGGCAGCTATTCCTGGTCGGCCTGAGTATGCGACAACTCCGATTGCGGGAACAAATCAGTCGACAGCTGCGAATAATTGGGGCGATTTCGTCACAGTGTGGGAACAGCAGGAGCCGGCTTGGTTACGGAACTGGGACGTAAATAATCCGAACTACGCTTATGGCGAACCAATTGTCGGATCGGACGGTTATTACGTACCGCTGCTTGATCCGGTAAAAGGTAACGTGATGATGGAGACGAACATTTACGGTCGGTACTTCACCGACGAAGTTCAACGAGTCACATTGCCGACCGAGTTTCTTAATGCAAGTGGTGGCGTAAGCTCGTTTTCGCTCCGTTACGGTGGCAATGAAGTGCAGCAGCTTTCTTTTTATACCGCAACGAGACCGGATTACTCCGACGCTTATTATTTCGGTAGCTATTATGACCAGTCGATTGCTGGTACGTTCCGTATTGGTGGTATTAAGGCTCACGGCGAAAATCAGCCCGAAGATTGGGTTTTAGTCCATTTCGACGAAAGTTTAGGACCAAACGAGTGCGCCAAGCTTATTCAACGTGAGCTTGAAGGACTTGGACCGTATATGAAAGGTGTCAAAGTACGCGCTACGTCAAGTCGTGAGTTTTCAATTGAATTCGACAATCCTTACTGGGCCGACAAGGATGTGCCGGAACTGAAAGTTGTTGACCAAAACTTTACGGCCGGATTTATGGCAGGTGCGATTGTTACGACGACAAATCAGCCGATTACTATCTCGCTTTATAATAATGTAACAAAGCAGGAGGGGATTCCGTTCGATCCTAAGAACCCACTCCAAACTGCTCAAAACATCCAGTACGCATTCTCGAATTCCGTTATTTCCGGTGACTATGCGTATGCTCCGATTAACACAAACAACAACGTTTCATTTGAAAAGGAACACAGTGGAATTGTAGTTGATCAATTTGCTATTCCTGAAGTCCGTGTCTCTGTTGTGGATGCGACAACTTTTGATATCACTTTCATTAATCGATCCGGCAAGATAAATCATCAGGAGATGATGGTTACAAGTGCCGTTGATGGTTTTGGCAATCAGCACGTCAACCCCGATTCGATTTATCTTCATAAGTCTTACCGTTATTACGACCAGACGATTACGCCGGTATCGACTTTAAAAGAATCAAGCGACGCATTTCGTGTGAATCCTCTCGAAGATACAAGCAGTCCGTACAAGCCGACTGCTCTTGCGATTACGGACCAACACTCACCGGTTGTTGCAATGGACGCAGACGGCGATTTTATTATTGCCTGGTCTACCGAAGTGAAGAGTCTTACCAACCCCTACAACACGTATGACATTTATTCTCAACGGTTTACATTGCAAGGCTTTATGCCGGCAGATAACGTCCACGACGTTTTTATGTCCGATGGCAAAGCGATTCAGGGCGTGAAACCGGTTGGTGCCGCTACGAAAGTGAACGACTTCGACAACGGTAATCAATGTGATCCGACTATCGCGTGTGATATGTACGGAAACTACGTAATTGGTTGGGCGTCGTATAGCGGCCAGGACTTCAGTTATTTCAGTGGTGTCAAAGCGAGATGGTATGACCGATACGGTAGCGCTATTACACAGGATTTCAGCATTACGCCGGAACAGACGACTTACCATTATACGCCTCGCGTTGCGATGAGTGACAACGGGTATACCGTTTTTGCTTGGGTGCTTTCATCCGCACCGTCGCACGAACTTTACAAATCGGTATACCAGCCGGTAACGGTGAATCCGATACCAGTTGCTGTCGTGGAACGGGAAATGGTTCATAACAACGCTTTTGAACCGAGTATTGCATTTGACGCACACAACCGGTACGTTCTTTCTTATACGACTCCGATGAACTGGCCCGGTGGTACTTCGGCTGATACCGTGTACATTCACGACGCAATCGACGTTTACGCCGGTATGTGGGGTATCGATACGGTAAACAACACCGAATACGTGAACCGTGATGTATTCCGAGTCAACAGTTACGATCATCCCGGTCCGAGCCAAACTTGGTATCTGAGTCAGCTTTCTTCCTCAGTTGCTCTTGACGCAGATGGTGAGATCATTATTTCGTATCAAGGTTTTGCGCCTGATATGGACATAAATAACTATGATTCGTATGCAGAAATATTCAGTAACTGGGGACTCGGAAGTGAGTACTATGCTGCAGTTTTATCACAGTTTATCAATACTAATAAGAACGCAGATTTAATTCCGTTCCTGTATGATGGTCGGTATAGCCAAGGTGGTTCGTATTTGTCTTCTTATTGGGAAAGGTATAGACGTGATGTTGACATTTACATACGTGATGCGTTGATTTATGCTTCGAAAGATTTATCGCAAACGAATTACTACGGTACGAGTAGCACACGTCCTGCCGCTACAAAAGACCAGATGTCTCGCTTAACGGCCGTTTACGAATCTTTCTTAAAACTCGCGCGAGGTGCTGCAAACGACATAATGTACACCCGTATTGATGCGGACAGAAATATTGATAATCCGTATCCGATGTATTCCGATTATATTACTTCGGACGCAGTTGCGAATAACACACGTGATGGTAACAATACGACATTGCTTCTTACCGTTCCGAGGCGTGCTATTGAAAGTGGAAATCTCAACTTCATACTACACCGTGACTTTCCTTCCAACTACGGCAACGGGTATTCTTCTTTCGGTGAAGGGTTAAGTTTTGCCCTTGCAATTCACGCTAATAGCACTGTACTTGATATTGGAACGACCCGGGATAATATTTTCAACGCAATCAACGGTTCAAGTATTGTTGGTAAATACGTGTATCAAATTGATCCCACTATTGCAACCGATGCGGTAATGGTGCGGTATATCCAACCGGACGAAGTTGAAAACAGGAAAGGCACCGCGTGGGAATTAGGTGGTACCGGAGGATATTACAACGATTTTGACGAAAGTTATGTGTTCGAAATAACATTTGTCGGTGGAGCGCATGACAGTAATTTCTGGATTACGTATCCTCAAGACACTGGTTCGATTAAGTTTCCCGACGTGGATGCAATACCGGCAATTAGTTATATGAGTTTCTACACGGAATTCGAAGGAAATCCTGGCACGCCGCAGGTTCGCCCCTCAGTTACGATGAGTCGGGCAGGTTCCTATGTCGTTACTTGGGCTCAGGCAACACAAAGTAGCTATTCATATAGTAGCTCATATAATTTCGACACTTCCGGTTATGAACCGTTTAGGGGTTCTTTGCTCAACGAATCAAAATCAATTAGATCGAATCTGTTTTTCAGAAATTTTGTTGAATCGGCAGACACGACTGGTCCGAAAGTTACCGATTATTATCTTCCTGACGGCACTGCAATCAGCAATGGCGAACAGGTTTCGTACGCGATTAAAGAGCTCGTTGTCGCATTCGACGAACAGCTTCGCGACAAGATACTCGATTCGTCGAAGGGAGTTGACAATCCGAAAAACTGGACGTTATTGAAAGACGGCGTTCCGGTCCCGAACGGAATAGAAAAAATCGAGTTCCGAGTAAACGCTTCTCGTGATGCCGCGCTGCAATCCAATATGACGGATGTAAATTCCGGCGCGCTGGCCAAAGGTACTGGAAAATGGGAAGCAGTAATTACGTTTAACGGCAGCGACTGGGATT
>JBOFQC010000290.1:0-1898 GCA_051660725.1 Thermoguttaceae bacterium | reverse complement strand
GGTCAGCATTTTCATGGTGATATAGCGAGTGCGAATTTACGGAGTCGTTCGTGGGCGATATTACACAACTATTGGGATTGGGGGCAGCGGACGGTGGAGGCGAATGGCGGCGCGCGTTGTCCAGCGGAGAGACTGAATTGCAAGCGGTATGCCGACTGTTGGTTGGAAAATCTGTTGGTGGCTACATCTGCCGTACAAAACACAAAAAAACCGCCCCTTAATCCAGCATAATCAGGAACACGAATCGTAGTTTGCATCATTAAAACCAATGCCATTATCAGTAATACTAAAACCTACAACTGGAGGTATTACTTTTATATCCTTGCTTAAGGAAAAGGAATTATCACTTCGATGGATAAGAACGGTGATCTTGCCATCTTTGGACTTAGCTTCAGTTATAGATTGAATTGAGTTTGTAATCGCTTCAAAAAGAGGCATTAATGGTTTCTCTACTGAAAGCGGAATTTTCATCAATCTACCGAGGATATCTGTTTTCATGATACTTGTGAAATATTAGTGATTAGAACTCGTTTCATAACTCAAACTTCCCAATCTTGACATTGAAATTTCTGGGACCAGAAAGCCGAAAAAGGGATTATGAAACTGCCTCTAGATGTTTTTTTGCTATATTGATATCATACCATCAAAATGTCACGGTAAATTATTTGTATCTGGCAACATTTTCTTTGCAATGTTCTCGAACCACCTCCAACCAAGACACGTACCAATACCATTGACTCTGAATCTGAACGCCATAATTCTTGTCTGATTTTTTTGCCTCTTGCGATTGCCACAGTTTTGTGTGAGAGTGCGTCGTAAATTTTTTGTATCCCTCCTTTTTCATTATTTCGACAATATTTTTAGGGAGAAATTTTTCTTTTTCACTTTCTTTAATTACCACTCTTGTTTTTGAATAAGCATCATTCATTTTTTTCGCAAGGTCTGAATCATGTTTAATAAACTCAATCACTTCATCGGCTTGACTTTTGTGATTGGCGAGTTTGGGAGTAAAAATAACTCGGTAGGCATATTGGGGACAATTGTACTCATTCTCTGAAAGGCTACCATCAAAACCTTCAATAAAGGCTTGGATATGAGCAGGCATTTCATCGGGGGATGGCAAGGATAAACGCTGTTCCTCCGATATTGAGGAAAATTGTAAGCTGAACGACAGATGATGATCGATACCGTATTGCTTTCCGAAAAGCTGTTTGATATACTCGTTGTAATTCAAACAGCAGGCTTGAAATTTTGCACTGAGTGCCGCATCGATTCTCATTGTCATTTGATGTTCTATTTCATGGCGAATACCTATCAAAAAGCGTAAATTATTTACGGTGTTTTTGTCTATGGGCGATTCATTTGCATCGAGACATTTCTCCAAACTCCAACGCTTACATGCACCCTTTGTGGTTTTATCGAACACTTTGCGTTTTCCGTGCTGTTCGTAATATCTGTGTTCAATTTTGTTTTTTCTATAATGCGCATGCAAAAGGTATGTCCAAGCAATCATCATTAGAACAATGAACGATTCTGACTTGAATTGTACAAGTGGATTATTGAAAATCTGAACGGCGGTCAGTGCCGCCTCACGCGATTTTTCGAGTAATTCTTGTTGTATTGAGTAAATACGTCGGTTACGCTTTGATGCCATTTTTGCTTCCTCCTCTGATTATATCGTTTGTTCCGCACACCCTACTCCCACCCCGGCAGTCCGTCGATGATCTTTTGGCTTTCGACGGCGAGAGTTACCAGACGCGGCACAAGGTCGAAAATGTACCGTTCGTTGCCCGTCTCGACGCACCAATCGTTCGGGTTGTTTTCAATGCCGCTCTCTTTGTGCGTCGTTATTTTATACCGCTCGACAAGCCATTCCAATGGGCTGCGACCGTTCACCT
>JBOFQC010000289.1:0-6650 GCA_051660725.1 Thermoguttaceae bacterium | reverse complement strand
GGCACGAAATGGACAGCCACTTCAGGTAGGGTTTTGCCGTTTACCGGGTACAAAACCGAGTACGAAGTCGTTGGCTTTGCTGAAGTTGCGAATCGCAAAACGGTCAACGTCAAGTTTACCGGAGCGGTTCCAAACGTGATATCGGTGTCAGGACAAAGTTTGACCAACACCCACTCCGGCAACGCATATTTCGACATTGACACCGGCCTGTTAGTACGACAGGAAACCGAACTTACACCGACAAGTAAAGGTGTGGTGCCAGAATTAAGCGACCTCACTGCAAAAGGTCGGTTTGTTTTACAATTTTTCGTCGCATAGTTTTTGTATTCTCTTGATGATCAAGAAGTTACGCAGTAATATTGAATGAGGCAGGTACTGCGGCCTTGAAATTCAAGATGTTCCGCTGAAATGGTAGGAGTAATAACCTGCCATTTCAGCTTTTTTCTTCAAAATAAAGAGGTGTTACCGATGGCCGCCAAAAAAACTTCTTTTCATCTCGACGCTCAGAACCTGCTTCCTGAATACGAGATTGACGAAGGTGCGGATATGATGGACGAAGCCGGCGAACCTTGTTGTATCTGTGATAATGAAGTTTCACAATGCGCAGCAGAGTCTGCACTTGGTAGGGTTTATACATCAGCTGGAGCTCAAATGCTTGCTTTTTGGCTTGGTCGATAATAACTCATCTTAATAAAAAAGTATCTTGATTGAAGCCAAAATTATCATCTGTAAAATTAGGGAGCACAAGATTCTTGTGTAACGCATCTTTTTCCTTTTTATATTCCAGTACCAGATGGCGAACCACCAAAAAAGTACTGTTAATAGTTCAATAAACACACAAATTGGTCGTGTATAAACAAACAGCAGGTGAAAAATTTTCGTTATTATCGGTATTATTGCATAAGGTAATAAACGAACAAACTCGCTTAATTTTATATTTGTTTGTAGACATGTTACTGGTGGTGTGTTAGTAAAAGCATTGTTATCTCTTGAAATGTTTAAGTAATACTTAAACAAACAGCATGAACTCCCATAGAAAAGCAACATAATACTGCACATTAATACTGACGACAAAGGATTCTTGCCTGTGTTATGTAATGGAAGTATAACAGAAAACAGAACAATGCATGTAAATGATGCTACCAAGCCACCAGTAAACACCTGTCCACAAATTACATACCGATATAATCTTGAAAAATCATTCGTGTTAGGCTTATTATCATATTGAATACTCATCCATTTATTATGTGATTTCCAAATCGTAAGATACACAACCGCAATCACAAATACTACCAGCATAAAAGATAACGATGTTACCAACAATAGCTGTTGAGGACTGACCGTTGTATTTTTAACATATATACTTATTCCTGTTATCATCCCCAGCGGCACCACGAAAACCAGTGTATAAAGATGGAACAGCTGCTTGACCAACCACTGCCGGGCTTGGAGCGTTTTGGCGTTCAAAATAAAAGTTGTGCCGCATGCGCAGCCGGTGATGTAAAGCGACATGAACCACAAGAACGGTATCACGCCGATCATTGGCAGCCATGTCGCAAGCGGGATAACCGCATTTTTCGTAACTGTTGATGCCGACGCGGTTTTTGACATTCCCAACAAGCCAAGCACGGAGCCTGCCGTTGCGAGCCAATTGCGTTTTTTCGGTGTCGGAGTTTCGTAAACAGCTTCCGGTGGCACATCGGCAACGTACTCTTCGTCCGGTGTTTCCACTGGTTTCGGCTGAAGCCAGTCTGACACCATCTTTTCCATTCGCAAACCGAAATACTTTTCAACGCTCTCGATTCGGTCCTCCATACGAAACGTGTTGAGGCTCAGAATGCTGGCGATTTCCTCGGCTGTTTCGCCGTAAACCATACAGCGGCGGTAAATTTCCTGACTACCTTTCATAAGCGACAAAAAAGCCTTCTTGCCGGTCTCCTTTGCCGACTCGTCCATTCGCATGGTGTCAGGCTTTTCCTCATTTCGCAAATAACCGATCACAAGACTTGCCATACGGCGGCGTAATGATTCACGAATTTCAACGAACCGCTTGGAAACGTCAGAAAGCCTAAGTCCTTTGTACGCAGCGATTTCGAAGTCGTCTTTCTCCTGAACATGCTTGAGAGTAAACAGCTCTTGCGATTCTTCGTCGAGGCACCCAAATGTTCTTTGCGCTTCCGCAAGTTCAGCAGCGGAATAGTCCAACGGCTTCGGATCAAGTGTTGCAAGCGACCATAACCACTTGTTTTTGCGACGAATCCGGTCATACATGCGGTCCGCGACTCGTTGTCCATCCTTGACTTTGTTGAGCGCAGCCAAAACCTGTGGTGCCACCTTGGCCATCATGACATTCTGCGATGCGTTCAGGAAAACTTCGGCTTCCTCAATTGTCATGCCGAGTTTATCAGCCATGAGCTTTCTTGATCGCTCGCTCCAAAGATAGACAGTGATACTTCTGCGTATACTTTTGGAAAACGAATTGAAAAGTTTTTTGCTGAATACGTATTCCCTTCGCTGCAAAGGAATTACGGCGGTTTTCTTTTCGTAATTTTTAATTTTAACCAACGAAAGCAAGTGTTCAATACGTGCAATCAACGCATCCCAACTCGTTTGTATCCGGTTGGCAACTTCTTCTTCACTTACTTCCTGATAAGCGGCGATTTCTGAAAATTCAATTCTGTCTGCGGTTATCAGCAAAAACGCTTCCCGATCCTCGGCACTAACAAGATTGAGCGTGTATTCGACAACGCCCATACCAGTGGCATAATCGTCTGTCGTTCGATTCGGCTCGTTCAAAAAGGTGTCAAGCACCTCCAGTGACGCAGTGCCGTTAAGTGTAAAGCGAAGCCAGGCAACTACTAACATCGAGCCGTACATTCCGAGCAACATTCTCAGCTGGTTGAGTAGCTGTGATGTCGCGTCGTGGCCGAATTCCATTGCATCGTAAAAACTACCTGTCAGCACATATCGTTCGTAAATTGAGCAGTATTCTCTAGGCAAGGATTTGAACAGTTTTTTTGCCACAGCCAGCTCTGACGGTGTCAAAGCGGCAATGGTGTCAGGGTCGTTTTCCACCACCGTTAGAATCAGCTTCTCGATTCTGGTGGCAAAAAAGCGAATTGCCCGTTGAATGCGAATTGCCGCATCAAGAAACGGGACGTGAAGCAGCTTTGCCATTTCGCTTACAGTCATGTTTGCCGCCTCGGTTAGCGTAAACGCTTCACGGAGTTTATAATCGAGATCGAAAAAAAGTTTTTTGGCAAAATGCGACTGTTCCTGATTCGGCATTACGGTCGTTTTTACTGTTTTAACCGTAACCTTACGTTGTTTCTGGCGTTTGCGGGCAAGACTAATTTGCTTCGCTTCCTTAATAAGCGGAACAAGCTCATTCAGTGGCGGCGGACAGTTGGCGGATAATTTTAACAAACCGATTCGGATTAACGATAGTTGTTTGCCAAGAGTTTCACGAGCGGAAACAACTATCGTTTTCACTTCGTGTACAGGAATTTGTAGCCTTTGCGCGATAACGGAGCTCGGTATTTTGTGAAGATGCAAAACTAAAATTCGCCTTGACTTTTCCGGGAGTTTGAATAGAAGCCGAAACGCTTCGGCACACACACTGGCGAGCGAATCGTCGAAAGAGAACTGGTTTTTGAAGTCGTTATCGGAATTTGTCATTGGCTGCCCGGTTGTATAGGATTTTTTATGTTTTTTTCCGAAAAAATAAATCCTAAACCTCTATAGAATAGTCCTTTTAGTTTACCAAATCACGAATACGAGGTCAACGGAATTGGAAATAAAGATTATCAATATTTTGAAAAACAATATTTAAGAAAATATTACGGTAATACGCTGAAGCGGCGAGGCGTTTTTAGTGTGAAAAGATGGTGTGATGGTGACACCACGTCACCATGTTTTCCGCACGGAGTGGAGTTTACACAAAAAAGATACGGGACGTATAGCTGTTTCGCACCATGTTCAACGGACACGGGAAGTATTTCAATTTACGTACTTTTCCGAACCCGTCCCGTAAATTTGCGTGTCAGCCGAAAAGTCGCGGCATTTCCAGCGTGAAAACGTGGTGTGGTGGTGTGAATTTTACACACTTCGCACCATGCTTTTCGCCCAGAGCCGCTTCTGTCCAAATGACGCTACGTATTTACAGAACTGCCCCATAAATTCACTATCCGTCGAGATATCCCGGCGTTTTCAATGTGAAAAACGTGGTGTGGTGGTGAGAATTTCACACACTTATGACAACGTTTTTCGTCCGGAACGGCGTTTGTTCAAAAATAACGCTGTGTTATATCAAAAACCATACCGGAATACCACCTGTCATGCTAAAAGTCGCGTGGTTTTCAACGAAAACGTGGTGTGATGGTGTGAATTTTACACACTTTTGACAATGTTTTTCGCCCGAAGCGAGGGGCAAAGCTTCGTATTATTCTGAGCCGTCCCGAAATACCGCCTGTCCGTTGAATAGAGCGGCGTTTTCAGCGTGAAAAGATGGTGTGATGATGTCACCACGTCGCCATATTTTCGCTCGGAGCCGAGTTTGCACAGAAATGATACGGAACGTATAGCTGTTTCGCCAACCGTGTTACGTATCAATACATCGTTCTGTCGTTTTTCTTTGCCCATTCGTGGAACAATTGAACACACTCCGCTTGGTCTACCACCTCGAATTTATTGAGCAGCGGGTGGTCCAGCGTTTCGTGAGCAAGCTCGTAGCATAAGGTGTCATCAAAGCCGCCGATTGCCGAATCGTGGCGGTCCGCACCGTAGTACAGCTTCGTGATTCCGGCAAAATAAATAGCTGACATGCACATCATGCACGGCTCGCAAGTACTGTAAATCTCGCACTCAGGGATAAAAAATGAACCGAGTTTCTTGGTTGCTTTTCGTAACGCAGTTATCTCCGCATGTGCGGTTGGATCGTTTGTCGAAAGCACTTTATTGCAGGCAATTGACACCACTTCACCATCTTTGACAACGACCGCTCCGAACGGTCCGCCGTCACCTTTTGCCATTCCTTTTCGTGCGGCTTTAACCGCGAGCTCCATGTATTTGTTCATTTGTTTTGTTAAGATTGTTTTATGCGTAAGGTATCAGCGGAAGTTGTCACTTTCAATTCGTTTACGTTTTATGCTTCTCTCATAGCACGTAACATTATTCTTGGAAAATTCTCGGATCGCATCCTCAAAAGTTTCGGTATCTTTTTGTTTATATGAGGGATTGTTACCCTTTTGGAGTACCGAGGTAAGAACAACGTAACCGCCCTGTTCTTTGACATAGACAGAGTCAGTACGAACAATATCCTTTTCAGTTCTGTCGACGGATGAAAAAATGAAACTCACTGATTCTGTACGTTGTTCCCGTTCTTCTGAGGTTGGAAATTTCATTACTTTATAACTCATTTTCGTTCGTACCGCCTTATTACACATGTTATTGATAAACCATCAAAACCATTTTCTTAAGCTCTGTTTAGCAAACATCATCCATATTAACGTATAAACTATTTTTTAGAACGACTTGAGAATATCTTTTTCCATTTGGTCCATAAAACAAAACACGGTTTTGTTCATTTTCCCAAATCGCGCTGAATTTAACAGCACGTGGGCCATGCAAGCAGAACATCACCCCGCAGCTGCTGTTACCTCGTCTCAGTAATTTTTCTGAGGTAGGAAATGCGTTTATCAATAATTCGTGATCTTTACAAAGGGTACTGTAAACAAATGATCGCAATTCAACAAAAGTACTGACTGTATTGATTGTAATGCCGTTCATTCTTTTTAGAGTGGAAGTGACACAAATTAACGCATTCCATTAAAATATCAGGTAACTTCATGTTCCTCACGTTACGCAAAGTATCGGTAAAGTGAGAGTCTATATTTTCAGAAAATATCAAGCCCTGATAAAACGGTATAATCAGGTATACTGTCGCCCGGCATAAACTGCATGTTTTCCAATGTAGGGTTAGCTGAAGATAATCAGCGCCAAACATTGAAAAACTCGGGAACAGAGCCGACCAACGGGAGGCGGAACACTTCACGCGAAGCGCACCGCCCATGCCGGGCTCCGGTATAATTAGAACATTTGCCACGTTTCACATGCAAAAACGTGGGTTGATGGCGTTGATGCCTCACAATTTTCTATACTTATTTTGGCAAAAATTTTACTAAAATTGCAGGTATTATTAATGGACCACATCTGGAAAAAAAGTCAATTGTGATTATCTCGGTAAACTTTTATCCCGCTTGAAATTACGGCTTTTTTATAACCAAGAAAAAAATTACCAAAAAGTTTTTTTGCTGATTGACGCAGCTTATTTTATATACTATATTTTCTCCGTGGTTGAGAAAACCACATTCGTTATATGCCTCACCGGAAAGCAATTTCCGTGGAGAGTCGGCAGGTGAAGGAGGAGCGTGTTTAGCGGGCAGGCCAAAAAGCCAGCAGAATGTTAAACATTGCGAAACCGGAACCGTGATTCGAAGCGTTTTTAAGTGTCTTACAGCACGAAAGCGTTGGCATTTCCAGCTTGGTCGATCAGTGTTGGGTCGGCTTTTAGGGCAGCTCGCGAGAGTCGCTGTCATAGGAGGAACAAGACTAATTTTTACAATTTGACTAACACTTTATAGCGGCATAAA
>JBOFQC010000288.1:0-8323 GCA_051660725.1 Thermoguttaceae bacterium | reverse complement strand
GATCTTCGTCGTTTATCAAGTGCTCTTGCTTTTGCCATAATTTTGTATCGTACTTATCTAATACCAGACGTTATTTCGTAATAATATTACCCGGGGACTAAAGTCCCCGGCTCGCCTGAAGCTTATTTATTCAGTTGTACAATAAACCTACTTCGCTCTTGCAGCGAACTGTTCGTTGAACTCATGAAGCGTTTTCTCGATATCTGCAAGAAGTTCGGGCGAAAGTTTTTTCTCGTCCGCAATTTTTTGCCACATCTCTTTTCTGGTATTCTGCACGTATTCAAGGAACATCGATTCCCACAGCTGTACCTGGTTTACCGGAACTTTGTCGAGGTAACCACGTGTACCAGCGAAAATAACAAGGATTTGGTCGACGACATTCATCGGCTTGCACAACCCTTGCTTGAGCAGTTCCGTCATACGGTAACCACGATCCAAGCGGGACTGAGTTGCGGCGTCCAAATCGGTACCGAGCTGAGCAAACGCTTCCAATTCGCGGAATGCAGCAAGGTCGAGACGCAAACCGCCGGCTACTTGTTTCATTGCCGGAATCTGAGCGCTTCCACCTACGCGGGAAACGGAAATACCGACGTTCATGGCAGGACGTTGACCACGGAAGAAAAGGTCCGGCTGCAAATAAATCTGTCCGTCAGTAATCGAGATCACGTTCGTCGGAATATACGCCGAAACTTCACCTTCAAGCGTTTCCACAATCGGTAACGCTGTAAGCGAACCACCGCCAAGTTCCTTCGACAATTTCGCCGACCGCTCCAAAAGACGCGAGTGGCAGTAGAAAATGTCGCCCGGATACGCTTCACGTCCCGGCGGACGTCGCATAAGAAGCGAAAGTTGACGATACGCAACCGCCTGCTTCGAAAGGTCGTCGTAAACAACCAAGGAGTGTTCGCCTTTGTACATGAAGTACTCGGCCATTGCACAACCGGCATACGGTGCGATGTACTGCAACGGGGCTGGAGAACTGGAACCTGACACGATTACCGTTGTGTAATCCATTGCACCGTGTTTACGGAGCGTTTCGATAATACCGGCAACTGTCGAGTCTTTCTGACCAACTGCGACGTAAAAACATTTTACGCCCGTTCCTTTTTGGTTAATGATCGCGTCGATGCAAATTGACGTTTTACCGGTTTTACGGTCACCAATGATAAGCTCACGTTGTCCGCGGCCAATTGGCGTCATTGCGTCAACCGCTTTGATACCGGTTTGCAACGCTTCACGAACCGGTTGTCTGTCCGCAATGCCCGGTGCTTCGGACTCGACGAAACGGAACTCGTTCGTGATAATCGGTCCTTTACCGTCAATTGGATTTCCAAGCGGGTCAAGAACACGACCAAGCACCGCTTCACCGACTGGTACGCGGAGAAGCTGTCCGGTAGTGCGAACTTCGGCACCTTCCTCGATTTTCAGGTAGTCACCGAGAATAATGACACCAACGGAATTTTCTTCGAGGTTGAACGCAAGTCCCATAACGTTGTTCGGGAACTCGACCATTTCGCCGGCCATTACACCGGAGAGACCGTAAACACGGGCAATACCGTCCCCGACTTCGAGGACGCGACCGACTTCACGGACGTCTATTTGCGTTTCAAATTGTTCAATTTCCTTCCGTATTACTGAAGCGATCTCGTCGGCTTTGAATTTCATGTGCGCTCCTGTCAATCATCTGTTGACGAACGGTTTTAAGTTGTGTGAGTAAGGATGCGTCGTAAATTGTATCTCCGACGCGGACGATTATGCCCCCGATCACTTCGGGATCGACTTGGGTCTGGAAGATCGGCTCACCGCCGATCAATTTTTTAAGGCTCACGGCTAACGAATTTCTCGTTTCCGAGTCCATTTCAACGGCAGTGGTAATCTGCACCGGAATCCTGCCCATGCGGCGGTTTTGCGAAATGTGAACCTCCCGGTGAATATCACGTAAAATATCAAGCCGACCATGTTTAGCAACCACTTTCAAGAAGTTCAGAAACATTGGAGCAGCTTGTGATTTAAGCGTTTTATCCAAAAGAGAGATTTTATCATCCGGCGAAACGAGTGCGGAATTAAGCACAGCTTCAAAATTCGGATTTTTTGCAAAAACGTCGCTTAAAAGCGAGTCGAACAGTTCGATCTGTTCGGCTACAGGCGTACTTTGCCCTTCCGCAGCATCGAGAAAAGCGTTAGCGTACATTTCGGCTATTTTCTCGACTGTAACGTCTGCGTTCCACTCGGCGGAAAATTGGGCGTCTTGTTCTGGATTTGACATACTATCTAATCTCGTTTACTGCTTGAGAAATAAGTTCGCGGTGTGCAGCGGGATCGATTTGCTTACGTAAAATTTTTCCAGCAAGCTCAGTTGCCAACGTAGCACCTTTAGTGGCGATTTCCTGCAAAGCGCCGGCGGTTGCTGCCTCGATTTCCTTGGCAACTCTGGCTCTTTCCAATTCAGAAGCGGCCCGGGCTTTCTCAGCAATTGCGAGTGCAGCCTGTTCGGCTTCTTTTTTTCCTGCTTCAAGTATTTGTCGAACTTCTTCCTGCGCGTCGGCAAGTTTTTGGCGGTATTGTGCCAAAAGCTCTTTCGAGTCGAGGTTTGCCTTTTCTGCAGCAGCAATATTGTCGGCAATTGACTGTTCACGTTGATCCAACGCTTTCGCAATTGGTGTAAACGCGAATTTTCCAAGCACGATAATAAGTATCGCAAAAATCGCCGCTGTCCAGAGTGCGGTGTCTGTCTGCGTCCGCGACCAACTAAGCGGATTAAGCTGAGTTGCCGGATCGAATTCTCCGCCGCCGTGCCCTGCAAAAGCGGGCGTAACCACAAGCATCAGGCAAGTGACGACCAACAAGCACAAAAATAATTTAAGTTTAGGCATATAATTAGACCTTAGACGTTTGACTTTAGACGTGCAATAGTATAGACGTTAGATTTCAGGCTCCTGAAGTCCAACGTCTGATGTCTGGCGTCTATTATTCTTACAAAAACAGGCCGAGCAAGCAGATAATCAAGGCGAAGAACGTAACACCTTCGATAAGAGCCGCCGAAATAATCATTGCGGTTTGAATTGCACCTGCGATTTCCGGTTGGCGAGCCATGCTTTCGACTGTGTTGGCACCAATTTTTCCAATACCGAGAGCACCACCAATGATGACCAGACCAGCACCAATTGCGGCACCAGCAATTGCGAAAGTAGCTTTACCGGAAGCAACGGCAGCGGCCGGAGCAGTTTCCGGGGCAGGATCAGCTGCAAATACTGCGACTGGTGCGAAAACAATTGCGAACACGAAAAACAGAACGGCAAATTTTGAGAACTTGTTCACGAAAAAACTCCTATGTTTAAATGACAGGTGTTAGGTGTGAGGTGAGCAGGTGTGAGGTGAGCAGGTGAATAAAATTACCTTTTCTCACTTATCACCTATCACTTATCACCTACTAATGTTGGTGTACCGCCATTCCAATGAACAGCGCGGAAAGGAACATAAATATGTACGCTTGCAAAAACGCCACGAAAAGTTCAAGCATACTGAGACACACAGACATTCCGATACTTCCCAACGTAACCGGGTACCACCAGACAAGCCCGGCAGTCATCGGAATAAACGAAAGGAACACGGCAAGAACCATGTGTCCGGCGAACATATTCGCTACAAGACGAATTGCAAGTACAACGTGTTTTATCAATAAACCGGCGAGCTCAATAACGAACAACATCGGCTTGAGTATGATTGAAAGTGCTGGCGGCAAATCCATGTGCGGAACCAGTCCGGTCCAGAAGCCGACAAGGCCGTATCTCCGCATACCGGAAATCGTTACGACACCGAATGTCGAAAGGGCCATTACCGTTGTGACGGCAAGCGAACCTGTCGGTGAACCACACCAGGGAAGCATACCGAAAAGGTTGCAAAACAGGATAAAGAAAAACAGCGTCCACAAAAACGGCACAAAACGATCAGCGTCGTGTTTGCCAATTGACGGACGAATAACCTGGTCTCTCAAATAGAGCAGAAATACTTCTATGAGGTTCCAAAAACGGCCCTTCGGCGGTTTGCCGCTTTTCAATCGGATAGCGAGCGGCACAAAAATCGCAACCATTAAAATTGCAACCGCCACTTCCAAAACCATGTATTTTGTGATCTGAAAACCGCAAATGCTCGGCAAATCTTCCGTACTCCCACCCAAAACAGCGGGAAGGTGGAACGACGTTGCGTCATTTACGTGCCCAGCAATATCTTCAAGGTTAATACCAGCCATTTAACAGATACGAAAGTGGAAAGTGGAGTGAACAGAAAATTCCGAAAACAGTTCTTACGAAACGTAAATGTTAGCAAATGTAAAAAAAGAAAACTTGAAAATCAGTTCTTTTCAATTTTCTCGTTTTTCACCCGTTTTTCATTCTCGACGTTTTTTGTCATCGGCACTTCCAATATAACCCCAACGGGAAGTGTGAGTAGATAAGTTACCGAAAGAACAAGCAGAACAAGTATCCGCATCTCTCCCTGGCAAACTATCACGGTCAGGATCGCAGTGGAAAAAGCCACCCCGAGCCTACAAACAGTACCAATGATAATACACGCAGGCGAGTTTGGCAAGTAATATCGGGAAAAATTTATCGACATAACCGCCAGGAATTCACCCAACCAACAAGCACAAACGGAAATTCCGGCAGCAGCGAACCCGCTCGGACCTCGCAAAATACTTGTAGAAACGCCCAGAATCAGAAAAATTATCAGGACATATCCGGTGTAATAGAGGAAAAATTTACGTAAAAACATTCGGGGAATTTGGGACGTGAGACGTTAGATTTCAGACGTTAGAATATTTATTGTTAGCCGCCGAGCCCTGCTCGGCGATGTTTGGTAGGCGACTTTCTCCGAAAGTCGCTCCAGTTTCGGAGAAACTGGACTACCGATGATGACTCCGAGGCAACCTCTATTCAATCACAATTTCGTACCAGACGGTTTTGTATTTCGGGTCGAGTTCAACTTGAACGCGAGGTGAATCTCCGGGAATAAAAACTTTTGCTTCTGCTGCCTTTACCGCTTCACGCCGATTACCGGACTCGTCGAGCGGATAAAATGTAACTTTTTTACTCTGATCAACCGGCAGGAAGATATTTGCCTGTATTCCTTCACAAAGAATCGGGCCGGTTCCCCAATTACGAATCGTTTTCCTGTCACCGCCGAGATTTTCAAACTGCATTCCGGTGTTTTTCATCTCACCCGTTGCCGCTACAAGAATTCGCACAGGTCCAGAATCCGCTTCTTCTCCAAACCCGTTTCCGGTCATTGAAACAAGCGTTAAAGTTGCGGCTCCGTGCAGACCGAAAACAGCCCGCTTTGGATCCCTTTCAAAACTAATTAAAGAAATGCCGGGGCTGCGTTCACCATTAAGTGTAATTATTTTCGTGTTCAATGTATCCGCTACGAAATAACTGGTAGGCTGCGTATCGTCGGCAATACTAACCAACAATTCGTTTGTGTCATTTGTGTATTCCCTTTTTTCCGGAATAATCGGCGACTTTTTATTTTGTACTTTTTCGTCCAAGGAAACCGCCGTTTTTGTAAGCAGTGCTAGTTTCGGGTCGAGTCCCAAACCGTTAAAACCGAAACTGTGCGGATTACGCTTCTCTGCGAAAATGTCGATTTCCTGTTCTTCGCCAAGATTAGCGACGATTATATCTTCCCCTTCTTTAACGTCGCCGCGGCAAAAAACGGCAACGCAGGCCGGGAAATGTACCAACTGAATCGTGTTCGAAGCCGTGTCGAAAAAGCTCGTCACACGATCCGGCTCGGTGTTCGGACTGTGCAAATACGCAAACGGGAAAATTCCGTCCCAACCCTGAAACCGACCAAAAGCCGCCAAAATCGGAAATCCTTCCGCCGCGAATTTGTTCGGGAACGGGTGATTGTATTCGCTAACAGTGTACGGTTTCCCGTAAATTCGTCGTGTCGCAAGCTGCGTTAAAATTTCCTTGTCTGCGTAATCGACAAGTGCCCGATCATTTACATACCAGTTGTTCATGTCCCACGGGCGGCCCGGAAACACCGGGTGATTCCAGTAAGCGTGGTCGTCAAAGTAATCGAACACGTTCTGAGCATGAGACGAACCGTAAGCAAGCTGCGTACCGCTTACGATTTGTTTTACGCCAATATCTTCTTTAAGAAATCGGTACATTTCGGCCCAGTACACTTTTTCGGTTGTAATCAGGAACTCCGAAAAATCACGTATCTGTTCTTTCGTGGCTTTAGCGGCACTTTTCTTTAGCGGCAAAACCGAGCCGTTCTCCAACTTTTCGTCGGCTGCGAGTCCAACAGTTCCGCCTGATTTTAACGAAACATCGGAAAACTCGTAAACGCCCGGCACAAAACCGTTAATGGAAATTCTGGCTTTTTCGTCCGTTTGAGTTGCCAAAAAGTTAAGCGAAACGTTTTTCCATTCCGAACCGACCGGAACGGCTTCCACCAGTCCGAGCGATTCCCAGTTTTCGTGGTCTTCACCTACATTCACGTTGATAACCGGATTACTGCCACTATTTTTTTCTGCCCGAACACGAAACGAAAGCGTGTACGGCGTGTTTTTTTCCAACTTAATTCCAGTAGCAATCAATTGCGGACGCCACGAGACTTCGCCGGTTTTTTCAACGGTAATTCGTAAAATATTGTTCCCGGATGCGTTTTTGTTCGCTTCTTTTGCAAATTTAGCAACAACATTATTATCCGTTTCCCACCTCCACAACCTGCTGTTGTACGGGTTTGCCGTGTCGAAATGGGTAAATTTTCCGTCTGCGACCAGTTCGGATCCAATTGGATACTCCTTGAAATTCCACGCTTTTCGGAGTTTTTCCGTGTTGCCGTATTTTTTTACAAGAAATTCGTTCCACTGTTTCTGAAACTCGCCGGCAAACGGTTCAGGCAATTTGTCGAGTGCTCCCCAACTCCAGATTACCGGAAGTGCGTTTTCGTTGTTTACTTCTATCATTGCAATTGCCGGCTCGTCTTTGTATGCCAAATTCGTGTATTCATTCACGTGGTTGAGCAGTTCCGTTGCGTATTTCTTCTGCGCTTCAATTAGTCGCGGATCAAAATTATCCACCCCTTTGTCGTAATCCGGGCGGTTCGCATGCGGCGGAAAACCGTCTCGCTCATCCAACCAACGGGAAACGTGCAAGTTTAGATTCACGTAAATTCCACGTTTTTTAAACGCGGCAATAATGTAATCAAGCCGTTCCAATTGGCCCGGATCAATTTTCATAAGGGTCGGCTGATTTTTCTCGCCGAATATGTCACGGCTATCCATGTGGTGTAACCGTACACAATTTATTCCAAATCGGGCAAGTCGGTCAGCCATTGCGTCAGCTTGTTCATGCGTTACAAAATTTGCTCCGAAACAGTTGTTCGTTCCCCAAATACGAAAGACACCGTTGTCTGTTACGAAATGACCGTTTTCTACCCGCACAAAACCGAACTTACCTGCCGGCGCATGAAGCCAACCTGATAAATCGGTTATATTTGAAGTTCCGTCTGCGTTTGGCTTCGGCTTGTCGTAAGAAATTGTGAATGGAAAGAAATCGTCCACTACCGTTTCGTCGGTTTTTACGGCTTCTTCTTCCGCAATTACAAAACCAAGCGGTGCGGAAAACATGAACAGTACGAAAAGCAGCACGTATTTTAGTATTTTTTGTGTTTTCATAATGCTATTTAATGTACACCCGCCAACTGACGTTGGCGGCTCGCAGGTGTCTAAAGGTTCACAGGTGTCTAACGTCTACAATAACAACGAGTTCCTCAATTACTTCAACGCATCTGTCTGCGACTTCGTTCACTTCCCAGCGGTCATCAGGCTTGGCGTAAAGTTCGTGTTGCAAATTGTTTGCAACGTATTCAGTTTCCGTTTCTTTAGTGCGTAGGAACCAATCAGGAAACACAACCGCCTGTAATCCGTTACCGGCTTGAATCACTATATAATCACGGAGTTTTTCAACTTCGCCGTTTATAAGACAAAAAAGATTTTTTTCGTCCGAACCAGCAAGCGTGCTTTTAATCGCTACGTTAATGTCGCTTGTTTTCACCAGCGCGTCTGAACGGAACATCGCAGCGGCACAATGTGGCTGCCGGATCATAAGCGGTAAATGCACGTTTTCCGCATAAATTAACGGAATTTGCTCGGCAGAACCAATCACCTTGTGTTCACCAAGAGCGAAACCACGAACCGCAGCAAAAATAATAAGCGGTTCAGACTCGCAGCACGAATAAGTTTCTTTTACCGCCTCGAAAAAACCGCCGAGAGTTTGGTCAAGTACAGTAACACCGGCTGCATAAGCTTCGA
>JBOFQC010000287.1:0-1518 GCA_051660725.1 Thermoguttaceae bacterium | reverse complement strand
GCCCTTGTTGACACCGAAAATAATGTGCAAGACGCTTGTCGGGAAATCGTTTCGCTCACTAAAAACCGGCACAGCGTCCTCATTTTCGCCGTTTCCGTAAAACATGCCCAGCACGTCAAACAGACGATTGAGAAGCTCACATCGCTTGAGTGTGGCATCGTTACCGGCGACACCCCAGCAACGGAACGGGACTTGATTTTACGGCGTTTCAAAGGCGAGGTTTTTCCTAAAGATTTATTAGGAGGCATTACGGAACCGCTGAAATACCTCGTCAATGTCAATGTTTTGACGACGGGATTTGATGCACCGAATATCGATTGCGTTGTACTTTTACGTCCCACCGCTTCCGCTGGGCTTTACGCGCAGATGGTTGGACGTGGTTTTCGTTTACATGAATCAAAAAGCGACTGTCTTGTTTTGGACTACGGCGGCAACATTCTGCGGCACGGTCCGATTGATGCCATTCAGGTTAAGGACAAGAAAGAAAAAGGAACCGGCGATGCTCCGATGAAGGAATGTCCAAAATGTTTTGCCATCCTTCATGCGGCGGTGATGCAGTGCCCTGAATGCTTGTATGAGTTCCCAAAGCCTGAACCGTCTGAAAAACACGACTGCGAAGCAGCAAATGAAGGGATTCTGACGGGCGAGATTTGTGATACCACCTACGACGTTTCGGACGTTACCTATTCCGTTCACACAAAACGTGGTGCCGCGCAAGATTCCCCGCAAACGATGCGAGTCGAGTACAAAGTCGGCTTTTGCGAATATGTTTCCGAATGGTGCTGCCCTGAACACGAAGGCTGGGCGCGGCGAAAATTCGAGACGTGGTGGAACGCTCGTTCAAACGATTCGCCGCCCAATACCGCCGCTGATGCCGTTAGGTTTGCCGAGGCGGGCAGCCTTTCGGTGCCAACACGAATTACTGTTCGCAAAGTCGGCGGCGATAAGTTTCCCCGTATCATCAAATATCAATTACCATCTGAAAAGCCGCCTGCAATCGGCGAACTTGCGGAAGAAAAAGATTACTATACCTGTGGCGAATGTTCTTGGTACGCCTGCACCGTCTGCGGACGTTTTAATAAAGACGCTGAACTTGATGACAAGGCGTGCGATTCGTTTGAAGCGAATTTGGACGTTGTGCCGTTTTAACACCTAACAAATTTTTCTAAATAATGTCAGAAATAGATATATTTCAGCAACTTATATCAAAATCTCAAACTGATGTTTTGCTGAATCTACCGTCGGCAACGCTTTATCAAAATCTTGTCGATACGTTTTTATCGGACGGATATAACATTATCCCGGCCTGCGGGTGGTGGAAGCCGGACGATTATGAAGCGGTAATTGACAAACGTACTTCACCCAAATGGGATATCGCTTGGAAAGTTGACACCGAAGCCGATAAAACAGCTCTATTTGAACTTGAAGATGCCGGATATCTCGTACATATTATCCACGAGATCGGCGGCGAAAATGTTTGGTTTATCAGCTTGCACGCCAGAGAGTACCACGCTGTAA
>JBOFQC010000286.1:0-6800 GCA_051660725.1 Thermoguttaceae bacterium | reverse complement strand
ACCGTAACCGTAAGTGGTGCGGGAAACAACGGGGCTGTTTTGAACACTGCCGTGAATTCCGCTTCGCAAGCGGTTAGAAAGCTGCTCGTGGTTCGTTGGAAAGGACGAATGGAATTTTTCGGAAATCGCCTTACGTTTGAGAAAAACGTACAGGGTGAGTATCCGCTTATGAAGTTATTCTGTGACGAACTGAATATTTATTTGGACCAGCCAATCTCGTTCCTGAATTTCAAGCAAACGACATCTCCGCAGCCGAAGCTGCTTGAGTGTCGCGGTAAAGTTCGGTTCGAATGCGCGCAAAAGGAAGGAAACAAGGATACTGCCTTTATTATGGCAGAGGATATGTCACTTTTCCGAATCAATCCGGAAACAGGGGCTTTCGACGGACTGGCTTCTGAAAAATTGCCCGGTCACCTGACCGCTATTTTTCTTGGTGATAACATGAACATTGATTTACCCGGACAAAGCAGTGCGAGGCCGGTTAGTTCTGGTTTACCTGGAGCAAGCGGCGAAGCAGCTGATTCGGCTTTGAAGCGGGTTGACATCTCATTTTTCAAGGATATTTTCGGGAACATCAGATCATTCGAGGCTACGGCTAATATTTCGGTTAACTGTATTTACTTACCGGTCCCTAATTGGAACACGAAATTACAGATGAGTGGCAGCAAACCAAATCGCGACTGGATTAAAGACAACGGCGGTTTCATTCTTGACTGTGAAAAAGTGGAAATTGCTCAAATGACCGACCCGTCAACGCGGAAAAAAGGTGCCGAACTGACAGCGTCGGGCGGTACAACTATTGAGGGCCAACTTTTCTTGGCGAAAGCTGAATCTGTACGGTTCAACCAATTGAAAGACTTGGTGATAATTGAAGGAGACGGAACGGCAGACGCTGAAATTTACGTGAAAAAGACACCTAACGGTAATTATGACCCGCCTTATCCGGGCCAACGTTTGGAATACAATATCAAAACCAAAGATGTTCAACTTAAAGGGATTAGTGGTATTAAAGTGTTCAACCAGTAATTTTTCCAAGTTTACCATTTGCCCAATATAAAAGTTGACATTGCCGGATGTGCGGTTATAATTTACAAAATTTTTTACTCCGTTAAGCACAATTTTTTATTAGAACAAATAATTTATCATGGAATTTACAAACAAAATAGCGCTTATTACTGGTGCTGCAGGCTCAATTGGTGAAGGAATTGCACGACAAATGGTCGAAGAGGGTGCCAAAGTTCTCATTACCGACTTGAATCAATCGAAACTTGATGAGATTGCCAGCGCTCTGGGGCCGAACTGTAAAGCCGTGGCTGGCGATGTAACGAAAATTGATGACGTCAAGAAAATCGTCAAAGCGACACTAGACGCTTACGGGGGTAGAATTGATATGCTCGTGAACGTTGCAGGAGTTACCGGAAAAGGCGGAGCGGTTGAAGACATTTCCGAAGAAACCTGGGATTTCGTTTACGCCGTGAACTGTAAAGGAACGTTTTTGTTCACAAAAGAAGTGGTTCCCGTGATGAAAAAGCAAGGGAGCGGTTCAATTGTCAATTTCTCAAGCAAGTCAGGCAAAACCGGTTCTGCTCTGATGTCTGCGTATTCTTCGGCAAAGGCTGCGATTATTGGTTTTACACAAGCGTTGGCTTTTGAGCTTGCGAAATCCAACATTCGAGTGAACTGCGTTTGTCCAGGCATAACCGAAGCGACTGGCGTTTGGGACAATGTTTCCGCCGACTACGTGAAGAATATGAATATGCCAATGGATCAGATTGTCAAACAGTTCACGGCAAAAGTTCCGCTTGGAAGACTTGCGAAAGTATCCGATGTTGTCAATCTTGTTTGTTATCTTGCCAGTGACAGAGCCGACTACATGACCGGTCAAGCCATTAACATCACCGGCGGACGCGAAATGCACTAATACACTCCCGTTAGCCGCCGAGCTCTGCTCGGCGTAGCTCCCCGGAGAAACCTGCCGTTCAGACATAAATCGCTCCGGGGCTAACATGAATAAAAAATTACTTTATTATTTATCCTCTTTTTAAATCTTTCCAAACGTACCGCTGCAAATGACAGGACAAGAACGTATTCTCGCACTTCTTAACAACCAGCCGGCGGACAGAGTCGGATTTTGGATTGGACACCCTTCCGACGAGGCGAAAGTAAATTATTGCAATTGCTGTTCGATTCCGGTTAACACGGCTTTTGTCGAACATGCGAAAAAAATGGGCCAGCAGGAAGAAGCGGTTTTTCTGGCGACGCAGATTGATTTTCTCGACGTCGAACTGATCCGCGAATTTCAATGCGACATGTTCTGGTGTTCGCCGGAACTCGATCCCGAGGCTTGGAAACATCCGGCAGGCAAACCGATGTTCGACATTCTTGGCGGCAAAGAGCGGCATTCGTTGAGTCAGCCGGGAATTTTCGCCGACTGCGAATCGGTTAAGGAAATCGAAAATTTTGATTGGCCGGACGCGAAATATCTCGATTTCACGTCGACGATTAACTTGATTGACAAAGCGAAAAAATATAACGTTGCGATTTTCGGCGGTATGTGGACCTGTTATTTTCATACGCTCTGTGATTTTTTCGGCATGGAGAATTACTTTATGAAAATGCACACCCACCCGGAAGTAATCGAAGCGGCTACTGAAAAGGTTCTCGATTTTTACGAACAGGCGAACATCCGTTGTTTCGAGGAGATGGGTGACAAAATTGACGTGATGTTTTTCGGCAACGACCTCGGTTCGCAGGAATCGTTAATGATAAGTCCGAAATCGTTCGACAAATTCATTTTGCCCGGCATTAAGCGTGTTGTTGCGTTGGCTCACAAGTACGGCAAGAAAGTCGCGTTGCATTCTTGCGGAGCGATTTCGTCGGTGATACCGAAAATGATCGACGCCGGAATAGATGCACTTCATCCGTTGCAGGCGAAAGCGAAAGGAATGGATGCCGAGAGCCTTGTGAAATTCAAGGACAAAATCGTTTTCATCGGCGGAATAGACACGCAACATCTTTTACCATTTGGTTCGCCGGACGAAGTACGGAAAGAGGTCGAGCGAATCATTTCGCTTCTTGGCCCGCGTTTGGTGGTGTCACCGTCTCACGAAGCGCTGCTTAAAAACGTAAGTTATGAAAACGTAATCGCAATGCGTGACGCCGTTATGAATAAAAATTAATCGATTTGTTAGTTCTATTTTTATTAGCCGCCGAACCCTGTTCGGCGTGGCTCCCCGGAGCAGGGCACCGGGGCTAACTTTATAACTTTACTTCGTAAAATTCTGAATAACAGTCATTTCGCGGATGTTGCGACTCTGCGGATCGAAGACTCGAATTGTAACCTTTATTCCCCGCAATCCAACCGGATACGGCGGCGGATATACCCATTCGTCGAAACTGTCAACGACACCGTTTCCACTTTCATCAATTTGGTTCATGCCGGCTTGGCCGATTTCGTAAAAATCTGTCCAAGTGTCATAAACGCAGGGGAGCATTCCTTTGCCATTTTTCCATTCGTACAAGCCAAAAGACTGCAATAATGTCGGAAACGGATTTTGATTGTTGTCGAGATTGAAATCCTGCTGTTCACCGAGATGTACGTATCTGTTTGGACCTTGAACACGGTTGTCGTTGTATTTATAGTTACGATTCTGTGGGTTCGGTTGCGGGTCCCAAACCTGTACGTCGAAACTAATTACATTTGTAAGTATTACGTCTTCTGCTTGTCGTCGACCAGGAAAAGCTAGCAGGTTGCCAGTAATTTGATCGATTTCCGACCACGGAAGCGGTTGCTGCCAATAATCGATAAATGGTAAAGCATTGCCGTCTGCATCAACTGTGGGTAACATTGACGACACGGCTCCGTCTCCGACTGCCGCTTCACCGATGTATGTCAGGTCAGGAACAGTTTGTGGGTTAAGAGGATCGGTTATATTAAAACGAAAATTATTCTCAAACGAACGAACAGGGTTCCAATTTTGAGCGGAGCACTCCGACAAAGTCGGCATTCTGAGATAATAAATTGGATCAAATTTGTGTATTCCAATTGTATTAACCTGATCATTGTGTGCGAATCGGTTCTCACGCTTCGACAAGTCGTCAAGTGTATTCGCTTCGATTTTGTATGTTACTGATCCGTCTTCGTTATTCTCCCTGACAAAATGAACAGAAACGTCAAAATCATTATAGAAACCGCTCCAGCCTTCAATATAATCTCTTTCTTTACCAAGTGCCTGTATCAGCATATTTTGCGGCACAATCAGCAGAACACGTCGGTATAACGTATTTCCTCTGACGAAATAAATAATTTCGGCAAATTTCGACTCGATTACGCCTAGACCGCCGCATTTTCCTTTGAACGACTCGCCTTCAGGTGCTTTGGCGGTGAACATAATAATGTCGTCCATGTCGCCAATTGTCGTATCGTAAACATTGTCGGAAGAATCTGGATCGTACGCAACATCTTTTATCTCAATATTCGTGAATTTTTTAGTTCTTTCAAGTAATAAATCGTTACCATACGGTGCCCCCATTCCTTCGATTATGCAGAAGTACCCTTGATTAGAGCCGAATTTCACTGGCGGAATAAGCGACGGGTCGGCGGTCAGCATTTTCAGGTCTTTTTCGAGCCGAACCTTTGCGCCTCGCAGGTTGGCGGTAATGCCGAGAGTCGCTTGCGTATCACTAATTGCTCCACCTATGCGGCTGAACAGCTGCGTTACCGCGAGCATCAGGATAAGCATTAACGTTACGGCGACCAGAATTTCAATGAGTGTGTATCCGGCCCGATTTTTATGGTTTACAGTGCGTTTCATTTAAGCGGCAATGTTCAAAAGTGCGAAATTTCAGAATTTCAAATATATATATACATTTTACCCTGAGATAGGTGGTAAAGTCAACCTAAATTGTTGGGCTTTATTAAAAAACAGTTGCCGCAACAGGTAGGGGTTTTCCGAATATGAGAATTACGGTAAAATCTTAATGTCACGAACTTCAAAATATTTTAAAAGGCAAAACATAATAAAACGAAAGTCGGATAATAAAAAATGACAGAAGAAGAAATATTACTCGATGTGGAAGACCGCATGGAAAAAGCGGTTGCGAAATTACGCCGTGATTTAACAGGTATACGTACAGGCCGTGCCAACCCGGGCTTGGTTGATTCGGTTAAAGTTGACGTTTACGGTTCCTCGTGCCCGATGAAACAGGTTGCCACGATTGCGTGCCCGGAGTCGAACCAAATTGTGATTCGCCCGTTTGACGTTTCAACGCTTAAAGACATTGAAAAAGCGATTATCGCCTCCGATCTCGGTTACACGCCGAGTAATGATGGCCGCGTCGTTCGAATAAACATTCCGCCGCTTTCAACGCAAGTTCGGCAAAAAATGGTAGCCCGAATCAAAGAACTCTGCGAAGAGACGAAAATTGCGATTCGGAACGTGCGACGTGACGGAAACAAAATGTCCGATCAGTCGGAAAAAGACAAAATCATATCCGAAGACCAACGCGACGACACAAAAGAGGAAATCCAAAATTTAACCAAACGGTTCGAAGACGAAGCGACTGAACTCGCCAAAAACCGTGAAAAAGAAGTAATGGATAACTAAATTCGAACTGCCAAGTTAGCCCCGGAGCCCTGCTCCGGGGAGTGTAAACTGGACTACCTTACCGTACAATGGGTTGGGAATTTATACCGTTCCCCGAATATTTACTCTCTTTCGGCTCATTTTCAAGAAGAATACGTCTTACTTCCATTATTGCGCGCGGATGTGTGTGAACGTAACTGTGCATTGAAGGTACAGTGATCTCGCTTTCAGCTTCGGGAAAAGTTGCGCTTTCGTACCGAACAACTCCGTCACTTTTCGTGTTGAAGTACTTCAAAAGGCCGTTGTTATTTACCAAGCCTACAATATTATTGTATTCTGCGTCCGGCGCACGGGTGTCTGTGCTGATAACTTTGAATAAAGGATTTTTCGGCGAAAGCGATTCGATACTCGTTTCCATGTGTAAAAGCGAACCTTTTTTAAGCACACCGTCTTCACGAATGGCAAACGAATCGGCAACATTTGTGATTGACTGGGGCAAATGAACCACACGGTTTGCCAACCATTGCGTAAAATTGTTGGCGAAATCGCTTCCGTGAAAAGGTGTCGCAATTGTAATAACACGGTGAATTGACGGGTCAGGCGAAAAGAAGAACCATTTCTTTATCTCGTTTTTGACCTCCGGCGGTTCGTCCAATTGCTCAAACGGTACGTCACTTACTAAATTCCAAACGCTGTCACCGCTCTCAATTGTTTGCATGCGGGCAATCAGCCCCCCCATACTGTGTCCGACCAAAGTCATTTGATGCAGAGCCGGTGCGGTGTCATTCGGATCAAGCGTCGCTCGGATTTCTGCTAAATCGTCTCGAAGCTGCGCAGCAGAGACCCAAAAAGGTTGCACACTTGGGTAGAAATAGAACCAAAATTGGTATTTTTCACGGATTTCAGGGATACCGCGAAGACTGTTGAACATTTCCATCCACGTCATTGGCGACGAGGCGAGGCCGTGAACCATTACGACTGGGATTTTGTTGGGGTCGTAAGGCTGCATCATCATTATTCCGCAAAGTTTCTGCGGCTTGGTTTGATTTTCGTCGGTATCTTCGAGTGTCACATAATCAGCGTTTTTCTCATCAATATCAGTATTCTTTTGCTCTCTTTCGTGTCCTTTTGTTACACTAGCCGCTTGTTTTACTGATTGAGCAATTTCATCGGCGGGCTGTTTTCTAAACGCACCAATTTTTAAAATGTCTTCCG
>JBOFQC010000285.1:0-1860 GCA_051660725.1 Thermoguttaceae bacterium | reverse complement strand
CTGCGCCTTCCGACAAAACAAATCCGTCACGGTCACGGTCAAAAGGTCTGCTCGCACGGTGCGGCTCATCATTCCGCTCTGAAAGCGCATGCATCGCACAAAAGCCGGCAAGTCCAAGCTTGGTCAACGCTGCTTCGGTACCGCCCGATATCGCGACGTCAACAACACCCCGCCGGACTAAATTAAACGCATCGGAAATCGCATTTGAAGCACTTGCACAAGCGGTTGCGACACCATAAGACGGACCGGAAAGTCCGTAAAAAATCGAAATGTGTCCACCAGCCGCGTTTAACATGATTTTCGGAATCGTAAACGGCGAAACTTTTGAAGGACCTTTTTCGATAAGCCTTTGGTGCTGTACTTCAATCTCAACAAGACCGCCCACGCCGGATCCGATAATGCAACTGCACCTGTTTTTTTGTTCGCTGGTGAATTTATCGAATTCCAATCCTGACTTTTTTACCGCATCAATTGCAGCGATAAGTGCGTACTGCACAAAACGGTCAATCCGTTTCGCTTCGTGCGGCGGTATGTAATTGTCGGTTGTAAAGTCGGCACACTCACCAGCAATTTGAGAACGGTATATTAGCAGTTCCGGAGAGGAAATACGTCTGATGCCACTTTCGCCGTTACATACACTTTTCCACACGGATTCGACTTCACAGCCGAGTGGCGTCACGAGTCCGTATCCAGTTACTACAACACGATTCATCTTTAGGCGTTAGGCATCTGGGCGCTAGGCCGAATTTTAGGTTACTTCGCGGAGATTCAACTCTGCGGTGAACGACTAAATGTTGATTGTCTTACGTTTACTGCATGTACAGTAACATTTTATTACTTGTACAGTTGATAAGTAAATGCAATTTATTTTAGCGTTCAATAAAAGCCGGAATGAAAGGACTTGCTGCCCCTTCTAACAGAAATAATTATTATTGACTTGTGCAAAAAAATCGAGCTTGTTTGTTGAGATAAACGTACTTCTCCTTGACTTTTTCGACTCTGTTTTACTTCGTCATAAAAAGTAGAAGGGAAATTTTTTGCACTGTCAGTAAAACAGGTTCGCAGGCCGCCAGAATGTCAAAGTACCGACAACCTGACGGATGCTGTTTAGTTGAACGAAATATAAAATCATAATGGACGACTACGCTTCCAAGCTAAAATTTGTGAAATCGTAAACGCTGATCCAAGATCAGCGGCTAAACACGCTCTACAAATTTACATTTGGCTTTGTACTACTTTGCACTGCAAGAATGAAGTACATTGCTCGTCACACTTTTGTTTTATTTCGCGTCAATTGCTTTGCTGATGTGATCAACAACTTGTCCAACAGTGGTGATGTTTTGAGCGTCTTCTTCGACAATGTCAATGTCGAATTCTTCCTCAAACGCAATCATAAGTTCCGCTATGTCAAGCGAATCGGCACCAAGGTCGTTTGCAATGTCAGTAGCAGTTGTGATCTGTTCTTTGTTTACGCCGAGTTGTTCGGCAATGATATTTACTACTCTTTCTTGTACTGAGGCCACGTTTAAGGTTCCTTTAATTTTGGGTTAAACTGTTAATCCACCGTCAACGGTCAAAGTCTGGCCGGTGATGAAGGAAGAAAATTCACTCGCGAGGAAAAGTACAGCGTTGGAAACATCGACTGGTTGTCCGAGGCGGCCAACAGGAGTTCTGTCTTTGGCTCCCTGCAAAATGAGCGGATCAAGTTTCGCTGTCATGTCGGTTTCAATGAAACCGGGTGCAACCGCGTTTACCGTGATGTTTCGGTTGGCAAGTTCAAGTGCGACTGTTTTGGTGAAAGCGATAAGTCCTGCTTTCGAGGCACAATAATTCGCTTGTCCTCTATTTCCAATTAAGCCA
>JBOFQC010000284.1:0-1666 GCA_051660725.1 Thermoguttaceae bacterium | reverse complement strand
TGTTTTTCGCTGATCTTTGATCCGCGTTTTACATTATACGAGTTATTCGGCACGAATCAATAACCGAAAAACTCAGCGAATCGGCAAACCCATCTCTTTCATAAGAAGTTGCAAGTCTTCCCAGGTTGCACCTTTTGCGCTTGGGTTGCGTAAAAGGTATGCCGGGTGATAAGTACATATCACTTTTGCGCCGGCGTGTTGAAGTACTCTTCCACGCAGTTTTCCAATTGTTTCTTCCGTTCCGAGAAGATTTTGCGCAGCAACTGCGCCGAGGCAGCAGATGAATTTCGGCTGTATCACTTCAAGCGTCCGATCAAGAAAATGGCGGCAAGCCTTCGCTTCATCCGGGCTTGGATTACGATTTCCCGGCGGCCTGCAGCGTAAAATATTACAAATGTAGACGTCTTCCCGATTAATTTTCATACCTTTGGTAATCATATCGGTAAGAAGTTGGCCCGCTCTCCCAACGAACGGAACTCCCTGTTTGTCTTCGTCCGCACCGGGTGCCTCACCGACAAAAACCAGTTCCGCGTAAGGATTTCCGACTCCGAAAACTGTTTGGGTGCGGTTGGCTACGAGTTCTTTGCACTTTTTGCACTTGGCCACTTCGGCTGTCAGCTCGGAAAGTGCGACGTTTCTGTCATTTTCTTGTGAAATAACGGATTTTTTTCTTGGCATTTGGGAAATCGGGGTTGATTCTAGTTCAGGCTGATAATCTTTATTCTTAACAGGTTTGTCGGCTACTTGATTTTCAGGTTCCGAGTTTTCGGCACTGGAAGCAACCACGTTTTCTGCATTTTCGTATACCAAAACCGGGGGCGCGTCGGGCGGCGCAAACGGGCCCCAGTCGGTAATTCCCGCCATTTGCAGAGTTTCAAGGTAGTCGATTATTCCACGTTTCATTATGAAAATTTTTCTCCGGATTACGAAATTACTGGCGGCTTACGAACCGAGTTTAATGTCACTTGGCAGGTCCAGACCGACTTCGTCGATTTTTTTCAAAAGCGTCTGTAAAATCGAACGGGCGTCAACTTTATCCAAGCGGGCTTTGTAACCCAGAATCAAGCGGTGATTAAGTACCGGAACCGCGACGAGCCGAACATCTTCGAATCCAACAGTTGGTCGTCCGGAAATCAGAGCAGAAGCTCTTGCGGCCTCACTCATTGCAATTGCGGCACGTGGCGAAGCTCCCATTGTAACGTATTCACGAATTTCACGCGGCGCTTCTTCTCCGTCTGGATGCGTTGCGGCAACAACTCGAGCAATATACGAAGCAACGGCTGTTGGTAGAAAAACGTTTCCTAGCATCTCGAAAGTTAAATCGAGAGTTTCCCGATCCATTATTTTATGAGGTTCCGGCGGCGTACCGTGTCTGCGTGTGGTAATAATTTGCTGAAGCGTATCAACTTTTGGCATTTCCACGAACAGTTTGAAAAGAAATCGGTCAAGTTGCGCTTCGGGTAGCGGATACGTCCCTTCCAATTCAATTGGGTTTTGGGAGGCCAACACGAAAAACGGGTCCGGCAATTTTCGAGTTTGGCCGAGCAGGGTGACGCACTTTTCCTGCATCGCTTCGAGCAGTGCGGACTGTGTTTTCGGTGAGGCACGGTTGATTTCGTCAGCAAGAAGAATGTTCGCGAATATTGGACCGGGCTGAAACACGAGT
>JBOFQC010000283.1:0-9234 GCA_051660725.1 Thermoguttaceae bacterium | reverse complement strand
AGAATCACGAAAAAGCCGCGATATTCTAAATGTTTTTCTAAATCTGGCAGAAAAGCAAAAAGTAAATTTTTTCAAAAATTTTCCTGTCGGATCAGTTGAAAAAGTCCAAGACGGATTCATTATCCAAAAAGGTTACTCGGCGAATAAAGAATCGCATGTCCAGCAACACGGCGAACAGGAAATTCGATGTAAAAAATTAGTAATCGCAACCGGCGGAAAATCATATCCGAGCACTGGCAGCAACGGTGACGGGTACCGTTTCGCGGAAACACTCGGGCACAAAATTGTGCCGCCTCGGCCCTGTTTGACTTCAATTGAGGTTAAAAATTACGGTTTTGCAGATTGCAGTGGAATCGCAATTGAAAACGTGACTATTTCCAGCGTTTCAAACAAGAATTTGAAAAACATGAATTGCTCGAGCATTCTTTTCACGCATAAAGGTTTGTCCGGACCGGGAATTCTCGACTCCAGCCGTTATTTTTCTGTAGGTGAAAAGCTGAAATTCAATTGGCTGCATTCAGCAAACATCACAGCGGCGGATTTCGAAAAGAGGTTAATAGAAAAACTTCCGAACTCGGGAAATCGCCCTTTAGCAAACGTACTGGTTTCGGTCACTTCGTCAAGTTCGGGTACAAGATATTTATACCATGCGGGGTTGGTAAACAACGGTATTCCTTGCATTACCCTGCGGGAAAAGCAAGGTTATGCAAAGCGAGTAAACGATAAGACATTGTCAACGTGTAAAATACCAGAACGGTTTATTCACGTAATGCTTCGTGAAATCGGTGTCTCAGCCGATCAGCGAGCTTGCACCGTTGATAAGGATACACGCAAAAAAATCGTGACCGCTTTTACAGCTTTCGAGATGCAAATCAGCGCAATCACAGGTTTTGCGGAAGCGATGTGTACTGCGGGTGGCGTTTCGATCAAAGAGGTTGACCGAAACCGGCTCGAATCCCGTTTGGTTCCGAACCTTTATTTTTGCGGCGAAGTGTTGGACATAGACGGCGACTCCGGCGGTTACAATATCCAGTTCGCCTTTTCATCCGGTATTCTGGCTGCAGACGCTGCGTTAGACGTTCGATGTTAGGCTTTCGTGCGAAAGAAAAGTGTCCACACGAGCCGGATGTGGAGCGGTACTCCGCGAAACGTCCGGATTTTTCACCACTTATTTATTACGTAATAGTAACTTATGATATTCACTGTATTACTAACATTATTTAGTACTCTTTTAGCCGATTCACCGCAAGCTGGTGAGTTCGGCTCTCGGAACATGGTTTCCGCAGAACAAAATCTGACGGAAAGTTTTTTGGCTGGTTCACGTGACAACAAAACCGGCGAAATTACAGGGGCAAGTCCGAATGTTCGCTGGGTGAGCCGAATTGGAGCCCGCTCATACACCGTACCGGTTATTGCTGACGGACTGGTTTTCATTGGTACAAGCAACGAAGCGGAACTCGACCCGAGTATTGAAGGGGACCGCGGCGTGCTGCTCTGCTTCGACGAGATAACCGGCAAAATCAAGCGGCAAATTATTTTTCCAAAAGTGGATGATATTCGCTTTTTCGACGCGCCAAATGTCGGACTAACTTCTCCGCCGAGCGTACATGACGGAAAGGTTTACTTCGTATCTAATCGTAGTGAAGTTGTCTGCATGAGTCTCGATTATTTCAAAAATGCGGACCCGGCTGCGCCCGTTTCGGAAAACACGGTTAATTGGGAAAAATTGCTGCTCGAACACTTTGCAGATAATAATCCACAATTTTCCAGTGACGAAACGCCGAAACAATCAGAAATGCGTTGGGCTCCGGCCCTGCAAAAATCACCTTGTCCGGGCGTGTTGTGGGTGTTTGATATTGTTTCCGGCTGCGGTGTGCGGCAACACGACACGAATAACCACTCGATTCTGATACACAAAGGACTGCTTTACATTGGAACGGCAAACGGTTTGAACGCAGATCATACTGAAGTCGAAAAACCGGATGCGCCGGCTCTAATCGTTCTTGAGGCAGAGACCGGAAAGTTGCTCGCTCAGGACTCCGGCTGGGTAGGCAAATACATTTCGCACGGTCAGTGGACTTCCCCGACTCTTGGCAGAGTCAAAGTTACTGAAAACGGTAAAGTATCAGAAAAAGAATTAATTTTTTTCGTCGGCGGAAACGGCGTCCTTTACGCTTTTGAAGAAATTAACAGTCAAGCACTGATTGGCATTGTTCCAGACCAAACAAGTGATTTACGAAATATTAACCCGGTAATTAATCAAGAAGAATCCGCTAATGGTATACAAGCAGAACATGTAGCGGAACACGTTTTTGAGTCGAATAATTGCTTAAAAATTGAGCCGAATTGGATTTTCAAAGGTGAGCCGGCGGAGCAGGAATCGCTGCGAAAATCACTCGGACTTGAAAAGAAACAGTTTCACATCGGAAGTGGCGGCACCTCGTACTGCGGGGCTTCTGCACCGGTTTTTGCAGACGGAAAATTATATGTGCAGTTCGGAACAGACATTGCAAACAGCGGCCAACCACGAAACGGTTGGGTTGTTTGTGTCAATCCGCAAAAAGTAGTTGAACAGACAGAATTTGCATCGGATAAAACGGAACCGCAAGACGCAACTGGAATCGCGTTGCATTTTGGCAGTGATTTATACGAAAACGGCGTTCTCGGCCCACTGGCTGTAAAAGACGGACTACTTTATTTCGCAGACCGAAAAGGAACTTTGCGCTGCTTGGACGCTGAAACCGGTACGGAGCTTTGGAACGCTCCACTTGTCGGCGAGGTTTGGGGCGGAATTCTTGTTGCCGATGAGAAAATTTACGTCGGAACCGACAGGCGGCATTTTTACATTTTTCGAACCGGCAAAAAACCGGAAATGCTTGCTGATATTGCAATTCCAGACGCGGTTTTTGCTGCTCCTGCTGCCGCAAACGGAACGGTTTTCATCCCTGTTTGCGGTTTTTTATACGCAGTTGAAAAGTAAATTTTTTATTTTGGAAACGCCGAGCAATTAATGCCTGAACGGCAGATTACTAGGCAGCCAACAGCAAAAATTAATATTTACATGACACTAGATCGCGCCGGCAAAGGAAAATTTATTTTTCGTTTTCCTTTGCATCTTCGTCTTTGATCATTTCACGCCACGGTTTCTTTTCCTTGTAACTTTCAACTTCTTTTTTCAGGTCTTCAATTCGGTCAATTTTATCAGTTTCGGCGAGTTCAACAGCTTTTTCTGCCCATTTCAACGCGTTTTCAAAATCATTTCGTTCCGCGTAGGCCGCACCGAGAGTACTCAAAATATGAGCTTGCTTATATTCCGTGAGCTCAGCCGCTTTTGATGCGTACTGGAGTGCTTTTTCACCGTCTCTGAAAGTCGCGATTGTAGAAGTTGCGAGCACCCAAGCGAGATTATTCAAAACTCCGGTGTCTTCCGGATCAATTTCAAGGGCTTTTTCGTAAGTTTTAATAGCTTCGTAGTGATTACCAATTCCTAAAAACGCATCTCCACGAGTTCTTAACGCGTTGAAATACTCTCTTCCTTTGAATTCTTCTTTGGGAAGTTTAAGAAGTTCTTCGATAATTTCGAGGGATTTGGCATTATCTTTTTTTGACGCATAAATATTCGCTTTTAAAATCGTGAGATCAACTTTATCGTCTTTTTCTTCGATTAGTTTTTCCAACTGATTTAGTGCTTCGTCATATTTATCCTGAGTAACGTAAAGATCAATTTTCATTTTTGCCACGCGCGTTTTGGCTTCTTCCGGCATACTCATCTGTTCGAGAGCTTCGATGTCTTTTTCAGCTTTTTCGAACTCTTTTTTAGCCATGAAAATGTACGCCCGAATAAACAATATCTCAGGCTCACGCGGCGATTTCGCTCTTGCTTCGTCGAGTAATGGAATTGCTTCGTCAAGCTTGTTCATTTGGGCAAGCACTCGAGCTTTTTCAATCAGGGTGATAAACTCATCTGGTTTAATTTTTTGTATCTCATCCAGCATTTCGAGCGCTTTGTCGAATTTTTTCTGCCGGGCATAGATTTCGTAAGAGATTTCAATTGGCATCACGTTTTCCGGATCGAGTTCACGTGCTTTCGTAATGCAATTAATAGCTTCGTCGTATTTTCCTGCGTCAGCAAATGCGGCCCCGCAAGCGATGAGAATCGGCACGGAATCCTCAGCCAATTCCAGAGCGGATTGGAAAAGCGCGAGTTTCTTTTCCTTATCTTCTTCCAGAATCGCTTTGAACATTATCGCTTTCGTTTTCATTTCGAGATCATCTTCACTCGCTTTTTCAATTGCGATATCCAAAGCGGCAATTCCCCTGTCTTTGTCACCGTTTGGCAGCAAATTCAGCTGAGCAATAATAAAAAACGCTTCGGGAGTTTCTGGTAAAATTTTAATCGCTTCTTCCAAGTCAGACAGGGCGGCAAAACGGAGCGTTTCCCAATCAGGCTGCGAAATTGCTCCACCTTCCGTTATTGCTTTGGCAATGAAAAAGCCCCGCTGCATTTGTGTCGAAGCCTTGAGTTGGTCGCAGAACTCGGTATTTTCCTCAGAAAGCCCGGCTTTTTTTGCCCGATCACAAAGTTTTATTACCCGCGCCAAATCTTCAAGATTCGACGCAGTGATTTTCGCTTCCGTTGCCTGGTCAAGAAATTCGGCGCCAGCTTCTGCGTTTTCCGGTTTTTTCCCGTCTTCTTCAATTGCTTCCTCGGCAGCAAAAGCAGTTTGCGTAAAGGTTATACCTTGACCGCTTCCAAGGAGCTGCGTTGCTGTAATTACAGAAATAATTGAGAAAGCGAAAACGAATGAAACGGTATAATTCATACGATTTAGTTTCATATTTTAAACTCCAAAGACAATATTGTTTGTAAAGATTATTTGTTGGAAATCTGTATAAAAGAACCACCAGTCAGATTATAACAACTAAATAAATTCTACGCAATATGAGGAATTTAAGGTGGTTTGACAATTGGAGTTGTCCGCCGACTCACGTCGGCGGCTCGCTGGTTGGTTTTGCGGATAACTTACCACCCTTTTTCGATTTCTTCGGCAACGAAAGTGCGCACTTTTCGGATTACACGTGGGTCAGTAGTGAATTTTGTCATGTTACTTGACACCTCATTAATCATTTCTCGCAATGCTTTTCGGGGTGTTTCAGTTGAAACCCCTTTGGCTTCTCGCTGCTTTAGCACATTTTCAAACAGCACGAGCATTTCGTAATCTTCGATTCCTTCGCGGAGCATTTCCCAACGAATAGAAGAATTTGGTGACGCCAAAACCGCTTTTCCGTCATTCATTCCGGGAACAGCGGCATCAAGCGGAGGGTAAACGAAACGTCCGTCACCGTTGCCCCAGAACTGCTTCGTACCGATTGGAACCGAGTAGCCACTGACGTAACTCATTGGGTCCAAATACGGGTTCTGGGCTGAATCAGGAAACGCGGTGTCACTCGTCCACCAAACGGATTCCCAAACAAGTGCGCCGGTAATATTACGTTGGAAAGCCTGCCAAAACCAAACTCGTAACTCCGTGCCGGGGTGGTCCGAAAACAGTGTGCAGTACGGTTCTTTTGGTGCGCAACATACGTACCACCAGAGTTTTTCGTCGTCTGCGAGTCGTTTTCCACACTCCGTGGCGTCATAATCAAAACTTACAGGACACCAAATATTTATGTTTGTATCTGCTTTTTTAAGTTCAGCAATAAACTCGTCGCTTGGCTGCTCAGTAATCATTCGACGTAATTTCGGAGCGTATTTATTTAAGCGTCCGAAGCCTTGTGCCACGAATTCGTAATCTTTCGGGTCCGGCTCGTCGAACCAATATACATACGCCATGTCGAGCCAACCTTTTTCTTCGAGATGTTTTTCAAGCTGCGAAACGTAAGACTTAAACATCGCTTTGAATTCCGGCGTATCTTTTGTGAAGCCTGCAATTTGAGGCTCTACCCGGTCATGAAAAGTACCGCCTCCCATTCCTTGCGGTTGAATCACGAAATTCGTGAAATTGTATTTTGCCAGAACCCGTTCCATTTCCTTGTCGAAAGCGGTGAAATCCAATTCGGCACAAGGTGGCGTTGCCGTTGCGTTCCATTTCACCTGAATCGGATCAAGCGGTGTCAAAATGTACGGACTAATTCGGTGTTTGTCAAAATTGTCGAGATAAAGGTCGATTACGGCTCGCTGCTCCTGCTCTGTTTTGCAGTTGTGATACTGGAAAACACGGTTCCAGCCGAGTCCCCACGCGGTTTCAACAGTGTTCTTTTTCGGAATTGCGAAATCCCAAACGTGCAACTCGTAATTTATTGGCTGCTTAAACGGCGTGTTGAGTTTTCCGGTGTAAACGCCCGGCTTCGCTTCTTCTGGAACACGAACCGTAACCCAAACCAGCTGATTTTTGTTTGCCGACATCGAAACCGGCTTATCAAACGGCACAAGTGCATCTGCCCAGTAATCCTGCACACCAGTTTTATCAGTTGGGTTTTCGACGTAATGGTAATACGGAATCCTGAGTTCAATATTTTCTTTCGGAATAACTGCTCCGTTTGGTCCCGTTAATTCGGATGAAGTTACAATGAAATCCGGAGCCGTTTTTTCGTTATCCGAGGAAACCGAATCATTAAAAACGAGTTGGAAAGATTCGGTATCATTTTTCGCGGCGAAAATTTTAATCGGTTTTTCTTCCAACGTGGTGTCACGGCTTGCGGTTTGGGGAATTTTCCAGTCCGGTTCCGCCCACCAGACGAATTGGCCGCTTTTTTCAGCTGAATTTTCATTAGTGCCCGGCAATTTATAACCGTAATCGGTACGGTAATACTCCGGCGTTTCCAAGTCAAGATAAATACTGTATTTAGTAAAAAGAAGCCCGAATTTATTTTTTAATTTCAGTGAATTAAATGTAACAATGTAATAACGCTGTGAAAAAGGAGGAACAACGTCACCTTCTTTTGAAGATTCTGTAAGTAGCTCAATATTGCATTTACTACCCTCTTTTCCGGTGCTTGAAATACCAATTGTGGGGGAATACGAAGAATCAGTTGCGTTTGTGTAAAGAAAATAAAAGCTGGCCCCGTTAAAAAATTGAGGAACAACGTTAATTTTCTCGTTCTTTTGGTCATCCCGATCACTCGGGCTTCTTGTCATTAAATTTTGAACTCTTCCAACCGTTGCGTAAACGGTTTGGCCTTTTCCGATGTAATCGTCCGAATTAATCCGTGATTCGAACTCGAAATTATCAACTTGAAAAGAAGCGTCTGAGTTCGACTGGATTTTTATATAAACCGATTCAACAGGAGACGCGAACAAATCGTGGGGCAATGTACAATTTAACTGCCCTGTTTTTTCAATTGAGCCGTTTGGTAATTCGGTCCAATCTTTACCATTCGTGCTTGCAGAAATTGTGCATTTGCCGCCAATATAATAGTTTACGTTTGCTGTGCATTTCCCGTCAAGAAATTTAATTGCCGGCGGGTCGTTTTTTGCTTGCGGATCACAACTTACTTGAAATGGCTTGAGTGAAAATTTATAAACCACCTCTTGATTACCGGCAAAAGTCCAACGGTTGGAGTTAAATGCAGACGTGGTGCTTTCGAGTACACGACTGTCATTGCTCCCTTCGTGATTATAATCGGTACGAAACTTGTAAACCGTGTTGCTTCCAAGCACCAGTTTGTCGTCTTGTCTAATTGATTCGCCGTTACCGAGTTTAAGAAAGTTGCCTTGCAGTTTCTGTTCCTCGGCTGTTAATCCTGGAATGTCGCTTGGTCGAGAACTTTTTAGGCCGTAATATATCGGTGTAACAGAGGTTATTCTCGCACAAGTGAACTGGAAAGTGCGGTCACTGGCCCATTGACCGAGTCGAACCTGCGCCTCATTTATGTTGTCCGGCACCCGGAAAGTGTGCGTTAATCGCGACCACGCAGTTGGTACGTAAATGAAAGAATCCTTTTCCGTAGCGGCTGGGTCAGGAACCGCTTTTTCGAGATTGCCAACTTCTGGAACGGAATAGTCGCGGCTCGCAAAACTCGGTCCGCAAGGAGCGGAACCTATGCCGTTTTTGTTTACAGCAGCCAAAGTGGTGAATCGGTACGTTTTACCCGCTTCAAAAGGAACCGATTCGCTCATCCAGAAAGAACCGGCTTCAGGGTTCCCGCTTCCCGTGATTTCCAATGCGCCAGCAGATTTTATGTCATCCAAGGTTTTTGATTTGAAATCTTTTGGTGCATAGTCAAAAACTTCATTAAGCAAAATGGATTGACCAATTGCGTTCGTGTCAACTTTGTCAAGAGAAGTCCCGGCGTTATCTACTTTTAGCGGAACATGCTTTCCGGTTCCGCCTGACAGGTGCCATTTAAGTTCATTGTCGGGTGTTTGGGTGCTGAACCCGTAATTCGGCAGGACGACATCTTTCGGAAAATCCTGTCCCTTTACTCCGTTTACAGTTGCAATAAACAAACAAAACGCAATTCCAAACAAAATTCTTATGTGTCGCATTTGATATACCAGGGTTAGGGGAAACTTGGCGAGGTGAGCAGGTGATTCGAATTTATCCTTTATCATCCCCCACCTGTTCACCATATAACCCGCTCACCGATAACCTTTTTCTTAACCTTGTTCCGTTTCTTTGAAAAAAGCAATAAGGCCGTTGGTTGAGCAGTCGTGTGAAGTTACCGCGTCTTTGGTTCGGAGTTCAGGCAAAATAACATTCGCAAGCTGTTTGCCAAGTTCGACACCCATTTGGTCGTAGGAGTTTATGTTCCAGATTATTCCTTGAACGAAGATTTTGTGTTCGTACAAAGCGATAAGCGAACCGAGCATTTTCGGCGTAAGTTTTTCGAAAAAGATAGTGTTCGTCGGCCTGTTACCCGGAAAAACCTTGGTCGGAGCAAGTCGAGCAACGTCTTCGGCGGAAAGACCGCTTTTTTGGAGCTCGGCGGTTGCTTCTTCCAGCGTTTTGCCTTTCATGAGTGCTTCAGTTTGGGCAAAAAAGTTCGAAAGGAGCTTCAAATGGTGATCTCCAACCGGATTCTGCGACTTGACCGGAGCCAAAAAGTCACAAGGAATCAATTTTGTTCCCTGATGAATAAGCTGATAAAAAGCGTGTTGGCCGTTTGTGCCCGGCTCACCCCAAACAATTGGGCCAGTCGAATAGTCGACCATTTTATTTTCACGGTCAACGCTTTTGCCGTTACTTTCCATGTCTGCCTGCTGTAAAAATGCAGTGAAACGGTGCATGTACT
>JBOFQC010000282.1:0-3052 GCA_051660725.1 Thermoguttaceae bacterium | reverse complement strand
ACTGTTTTATAAGTTACGTCGAGTTCGAGCCGCTTGAAAAACAAGCGGGCTTCTTCAACTTTACCGGTCAGGAATATTTCCCCGGAGACGGTATCCAATGATATCACTACCTTTTTCGCTGGAATGTTCGCAATTTTTCCGTGCAGCGGATATACAAGAGAACCGTTCTCAGCAAATTCGGGAGCACCGTTACTTTCGAGCCCACATCGGACGAGCCATTCGGAAAATCCGTCTAGCCAACCGAGTCCACTTGGTTCCGCCAGCGGTACGAATTTCGGATTAACCGGTCCTTTAGCGGGCGAATTCCATTTTAACTTCACCTCGTCGCACTCGGCACTTAATACGCCCATTCCTCTGGTGGGACAAACGGCAAATTTCATTTTGCCGTTGTAAATTTCAACAACATCAACACCATCTTGCTGGCCGCCGTATAAGCGGCGTTTGGTTATTCGAATGGTTTTGCCTTTGATTGTGGTGCTGTACTCAAAATTCTCAACATAAATACCGTTTTCGACATCTGTCAAAATCCATGTGTTGATTGGCATTGCTCTATATTATGGTAAAGGGTTATGATTACTGACAAACTTGGTATATCATGAATCGACTACGGTATTATAATCAATTGGCATAACAAATGCAAAGTACTTACACTCAGTATTACAGGTAAGTTGCTCATCGGCTTATCGTGTTTGTGTATTCAATTCTTTACAGGCGCGCATCATCTTTGGGAAAAAATGCGGATTAAGCCGATTTTATGTTAAAATCCGATCTTTTGTATATTTGGGATAGTTCCGGCAAATCGGAATTCTGCAAACAAAACAATTTTTGCAGTCGATTCTGAGATTAGGGTGATTCACTATTCGCAGAATTGACCATCTGCACTGTTCAGGGATTGGATAGTTGCGAAATTTCATGGAACGAAAACGATGCACGTAAGAGAACTGATTTTTCATTCATGTGGAGAGGATGCCACATCGCCAAGCGATTTGCCGCGGAAAACGGGCAAGTCGTTGAAGAACGATTCCAAAGAGACCGTTTCTGTAAAATGCGGGCTGTGTAGTTTTACTTTTGAACGTTCAAAATATCCGGCAAAACATGCTTTGGTTTGCCCTTCGTGTGGAATCAGGTTTGAACACGTTTATAACGAACCGAAGCCGAATTCTCCAACAAATTTGGGAGAATATATTTTCTTTCATACCGCGGCACACACGGAGCCGCACATTCATCATTTCTTGAAACCCGAGCAGAATCATCCGGAGTTTTTCGCTGAATCTCAGGAAATATATGATCACGAACATGAAGAAAATGAACTTGTTTCTTTCAAACAAACAAATAAGTTAAACCCCAATGAGCAACTTTCTGCTTCTGATATTGATGTAAGACGTAATATACATTCAGAAAAATTGACACAAGCAGAAAAAATAACTCAAGTAGAAATGTCTGCGCAAGCGGAAAGAGCAGTAAAAACAGAAAAATCGTTAAAATCTAAAGCTCCGGTAGACTTAGCTGATCCAATACAAAATAAAAACCTTTCGTCAAAATTCGCAAAAGATTTAATCGAAGAAGTTGTCGGTGAGGATGCAGTTGAAAAGAATTTTACAGCGAAACTGAAAGACCAAGTCCTAGTAATTTGGGGAAAAGCCAGAAGAAGCAATTATTACTCCGCAACAATAACGTTGTTACAATCAGCTGCGATTGTAGCCGTTGTAATTGGACTACTTAACGCTTTATCGCCAGAATCTGACAAGTCGAAAAAAGCCAGCTCTTCTCAAAATCAATTCAAAAAGGGTGATGACAACGGACAGGATTCACCAATTGCGCCAACACCGTTCGTTAAAGAAAGTCAAAATCAAAATACTGGAAAAATTTTAGGACAGAGTACCAAAAACGTACAACTGGATCATGTAAATACAGCTTCTGACGCAGTTTCACAAAAGAAAATTCAGACGCAACCTCAAGTCGTAGATAACAAAAACACAGCGTTGCAGGATTCGTTAAATAACGTTACTCATGATATCAATAACCTGCTGTTCGCAGTGGATAATGGCAACGTGAAGAATGACACCAACAGCGTTCAAAACCGTAATAATGAAAGCGGAACAGCTCCCGGCATACTGGAGTCCGACAAAGTTGCGGCTTCTGAAGCAGTTTCGGAAAATAAAGCCGTTTCGAATGATTACGTAGCAGAAGCACGGAATTCGACCCCGGCACAAAATACAGAAACGTCACAACTACAATCAAAGCTACTCGAAACAGAGAAAAAAGTCCGAGAGCTTGAATCAATGTATCAACAAACATTGAAGCAACAAGGACAAATACAGAATCAGTCTAGAAGATTGGTTACTGAAACGCTTTTAAGAGAGTCAGCTCTGATTTTGAGTAAGAGACCGTCACAGAGTTTATTAATGACACTTCAGGCGATTCGTATGTTCCAGGAGCTGGGGCAGCAGGTTCCTGAACTTGCGAAAACAATACTTTCCGACTCTGTTTCGAAACAGACGAGCGGTGAGACATTGCTCAGCCAACCGTATGCGATTATTACAATGAGTGTAAGTCCTAACGGTAAATGGCTGATGACGTCACACTCTGACCGAAGTGTTTGGATTTGGGACCTTTCAACAATTGGTTCGCAAGGTTCGGCTGACACAGGTTATTGCGTTGATATACCGTCGGTCCCAGTTAGACAATTGGTTATGAGTTCCGACGAACGTTGGCTGATTGGTGGTCGTACTGACGGGTCGGTACAGGTTTGGAATATGACGTTGGATAACCCTGCCGGCTCATCAATTTTACTACCGGATACCGTAGCCGGACTGACCTCGTTGCAGCTTAGCCCGGATGACCGCTGGTTGGCGGCTTACGGAGAAGTAGCGAATGGTGTCAATAATATTGGTATCAATAACAACGTTGCCGGGATTAATAACGCAACTGGAATTTGGTTGTGGGATATGAACTTAGTCGGCAAACAAGGGGGGCAGACTCGCTCCGTTGTGTTACGAGGACACGACAGCCAGATAAAATGTATAACGATCAGCCCGGACTCACGTTGGTT
>JBOFQC010000281.1:0-1879 GCA_051660725.1 Thermoguttaceae bacterium | reverse complement strand
AGCCGTGCTAGTATCGCTCAGATCGAATCTGGCGGAAAATTCACCGCTTACCACACTGCCAACCAAGAGGGGGTTCCGACTGGAACCGTGACTGTTCATGTAATTTGGGGCGGAAGATACGGAACGGAACCGCCGGAAGAGTATACTCCGTTAATGAAAGATTATGGTTTTACGTCAGCGGGATTACCGGTTGAGATTTCCAAGAAAAATAAAAATCTCAAGATCGACTTTCCCGAGAAACGACCTGAAACCGATGAAAAAAAGTGAAAAAACTACAAATAAGTTTCGCCATGAAAACGAAGTATTTTAAAATTGACAAGAAGTATTTTGTTGCAGCTTTTTGCGCATTTTTTTTATGCCACTGTTGCGGGTGCAACAATGCAGACACAAAAGCAGAACCATTGTTGCCTCCTGCAAAATTTTACGTTATCACCGTATTCGATCCTTTGGCAAAACATTCATATTGTGGATGCAAAGACGATAAAGACGCACGCGAATACCTTCCAATTGCTATGTATTTAAAAGATATTCTTGGTGAAAGGGTTCGGAATATTTACCCTGAAAATCTTGAGTCGGTAAGGCTTGTTACGCAGAGCGATGATTACATTTTGTGCTTCGGTAAAGAATCTGTTGTAGATTATGAAATTGAAAAAGGTAAATTCAACTTGCGGAAGTTGGGATACATTGTTGACTTGAACGGTAACACAACATTTCATGGCTTATTAGTTGCAAGAAAAGAATCTGGTGTTAATCAGGTTTCAGATTTGCATGGGAAAAACGAAGGGTTGGAACTGATTTTAGGGCCAGCGTTTGCGGTTGAAAAAAATGCTCTTGCCCTTAAGTTGTTAAAAGAAAACGATATTGATTTGAGCAAAGCTACGCAACTTATCGACAAAACGTGTAAGGATACTCTCTTGCACTTATTGCGTTTGCAAGACCCTACTCAGCCTGTGGTTGGGGCAATATCCGATTACGCTTGGGGGCTTTTAAAAACAACCGATTTCATTATCTGGTTCGGTGAAGAGCCACCGCTGGAAATTATTGGAAAAACCGAGCCTGCGCCATTTATTGCCGTTTACATTAATACAAATCTTGATGAAATGAAACAAGAAACAATTGTGAAGGCTCTTGTGGTATCGAGTGAAAAAATACCCGATTTTAATCAATCAACAAAATCACTTGGTATAATGCTAAACGAGGAAACAAGGAAAATGTATGGATTATGACGTATTGTATTTGGCATTTGTGGAATCTTCCCACATCTGTTAAACTCAGTGCTTGAAAGATGTTACGCCTCGGTTGTACTTTTGGGCTTTCGCCCGCAATTAACAGGCAAGTTTTGTGGAGTAATGCCACTGTTTTTAAGGTCTGTTTCATCTATTGTTGCCGATTGTTCTCTGGCGAAAGCCTTGAACGAACTCCGTTCCGGGTGGACATGGCTGTGTCTGAGAGGTGCAAACAGTTGGACGGCGAACGGAGTCTTGGCGATGGCTTTGCACGCAGCCGAACGGAAACGCGGTGGCGTTCCCACCACAACCACCCAAATTGAACCAGAATTACGTGCCATCCTCTTTACGGTATGACTTTTTTCGAAAAATTCACGAAAATTCGCTTGCAATCTTCGTTAGAATCGCTATAAAGAAAATTATCGCAGGTGATTTTCAAATTTATTTCAAAAAGTATAACCTCAAAAAGGAGCAGCTATGCACAATTTTCTTGAGAAAATTGGGGCGCAGTGGATGTTTTTTACTGAAAAACGTGAAAAAAACACCGCAAAAAGGGACAAAAACAAAGAAATAAGGTCGCCGTTTCTGTACCACGAACCGCTCGAAGAAAGACTCCCGGTGTCAACCTCAATACTCGGTCTCGCAGCTGGTGC
>JBOFQC010000280.1:0-15428 GCA_051660725.1 Thermoguttaceae bacterium | reverse complement strand
CTGTAATACGGTATAAGATAGAGATAACCAAAATGACAATTGATAAAAGCTTAAAAGTTCGTCGGGGAATTTCTCGCTCCCGGAATGTGCTGACACGTGCAGAACGTATCACACGTTTGCAGGAACAAGATCGCTGGACAGAAGCAGACGGTCCGTTAGGATTGCCGAAAGTCCGCGTTTATAAGGTCGTTCTCAAGAAAAAGAAGAAGAAAAAAGGCGATGAAGAAGGTGCCGCAACGCCGGTTAAAGGAAAGGCTGCAAAAGCTGCTGCCAAACCGTCGTCAGACGCTAAAGCCAAACAGACAGCGAGACGTTAAGCTGTTCACCTTTCTATATGAACTCCTTTAGAAAAGATGCTTTGTTATTCCCTTATCCCGCTCTGAATACTCAATCGGGCGAGGATAATGGTTCTGGTTGCGCCTTTTCTGTTGATTTTTCTCATTTTGACGTAAACGAAAAGGTCCGTTTCGCACTCGAAAAAGGTGACGGGCCTCATGTTTATGACATAAATGGAAAGAAATATCTTGACTTTGTCTTGTGCCAAGGGAGATTATTGTTTGGGCATGACAATTCCGAACTTTTCGATTTATTCAATAAGCTACTTGGTCTTGTCGCTGCAAACGAATCAATTGAAAGTTATATAAATCCTGATGATTTAGTTATTTCAGCGGTTCCGTGTTTTGAAAAAGTATGCTTTACCACATCTGAAGCTTCGGCAACAAATGCCGCTGTCAAGTTGGCGAAGTCGTATACAGGCCGAGCAAAACTTATTGTTTTCGAGGGGACTCGTCACGAGATTCTTAAAGAAACGAATGATGTAATCGTTTTATCATATAATGATGTCGAGGCTTTTCACAATGCAATAAACGATTCAGGAAAAGAAATCGCTGCGTGTTTAGTGGAGCCAATTGCGTCTAGTATGGGGTGTGTGCCTGCCAGCTCAAACTTTCTTTACGAGCTAAGGAATCTTACGCGTTCTAATGAGACCGTGCTGATTTTTGACGAAATCACAACTGGATTCCGTGTCGATTTCGGGGGTGCTCAGAGACGGTTTAGTATTACGCCGGATATGACATTGCTTGGAAAAGTTCTCGGTGATGGCGTTGAAATTGGTGCGTTTGGCGGAAAGGCCGAAATATTCAACACGTGTAATTTTACTTCTGCAAGTGATGTTCCTGCCGGATATGAAAAAGAAGCTTTTTGTGTAAACGCTTTTTCACTTGCCGCTGCTGTTTACACTCTCAAGAAAATAAAGGAAGCGAATCCGTATTCCAAGCTCGAAAGACTCGGGGCCATTCTAGCGGAAGGCCTCGAAGATGCTGCTCGTGACGCGAATATTCCAGTTGTTATTGAACAGTGGGGTAGTATGCTTTCGCTTTTTTTCCTCGGCAAAGGGCATTTGCAACCTCAAGAAGCGTTAAGCGAAGACCAACGGGTACTTGCCGAAGCGGCTGTTAGTATCAGCGGAAACAAGGTGATTCCTGCTTCCGGAACAAGTTCGTCGAAGAGTTGCCTTTCGAAAAAGATTAACGATTGGAACTCAGCTTCAAAATGCAACACTGACTTATACGAAAAATTCGCGGCAGGCATGTTGGAACGTGGATTTTATTTTCCGTGTAATCAATTCCAACCGTTTTTCATTTCTTCCGCCCACACTGAGTCGGACCTTTTTGCCGCAATTAAGGCGGCGGAAGAAGTTTTCGCCAGCTTATATACTGTTCAACGGCAATAAAGTTACTTTTCTAAAGGCGGGAAAAAAAGGAAGATACCTTTTTTAGCCAACGAAACCTCGGAAAAGAAGCCGACAAACGTGAGGCGGAATACTTCACGCGAAGCGCACCGCCATGCCGTGCTACGGTATAAGTTAGCGGTTTATCTTTTTGTACAACTCAATAATCGAGAAGATTTTCTCGATTCGTTCTTTGATTTTCGTGGGATTTACGTTTGAGCTTTCGAGATTGCCCTGAACAATTCTAGTGTTTAATTGTCCGGATGTGTTTGGCGAACAATCTGGTTCAATTTCGCAAATTACAGGTGATCCAGAGTAAGTTGACGTGGCGAAACAGTGCGAATCTACAGGCTTAAGACGGTTCGGATTGAAAAAAGTCGCCAGTGTGATTCGTCCGATTTCTTGTGTTACAGGTTTACGTTTGGTTTCGTCTGAAGTTGTTTCGAAGCCGATTACTGCGGAAACAACCCCATTTGGACTAACACAAATATTTTTCGAATCGGCAGGCACACAAATACGTGGTTCAAGTATTCTGACAACATTTTCTGTTATTAACACAAGTTCGTTATTCTCATCCAGTTCAAATTCCCCGTATCTAGTGTATAATGTTTCGTTTGTATTCGGATCGCTTACGCAGAAGAACCCTTCACCGTCAATTGCCAAATCGAGTGTGCGTTTGGTTTCCTGAAATGAACCTTGTTTCGGATCAATTTTCACGTAAATCGGCTCAGACTTTTTAACGTGTAAATGTTTGTTATCAATAATGCAATTATTTGAATCCGTTGTTTCTGCGTCGTCGTTTTTGTTGTTGGTGGATTTGGAGATTGTTTTCGGCTCGACAATTTGGAAATAACGGCATTTGTAACCGGGAGTTTCGGCATTACGAAGATTTTCCAATTCGTAAAAAAGAGTCCAGCGAAGCTGTTGAATTTCATTTTCAATTGTAAATTCCAATGCGTCAGTTTCGTCGGTTTTAGCCTGCGTAACATTTATTTTTTGTAGGGCTTCAGCGGGAGCGGAATTTGGTGCCGCGTGTTCGGAGGGTAACTCCGCTGTGAGAAAATCGGCTTTTCCTTGCCGTTTCAGATAATTCAAGAAGTTCGTATCATTTAACATGTCTGTAAATTCCTGCTTTTCTTCTTCCGTGAGCTTGTCGATACTTATAGTGTCGTCAATCTGAGCTTTGGCCGTCAATGATGCAAGAATGACAGAAACAAAGATTATGCAAAAATAGCTGTGTCGGAATATAATGTATTTCATTTTGGTTTTCGGTTTATAGAGTTAATTTTGGTAGTAAAGGAACAAAAGGCTGTTTAGAAAGATTATAGCGATTTTGAGTGTTGTGACAAGTCTGAAGTTGAGACATCAGGTTTCAGAAAAGCGAAGCGAGCCGCCAACGTTAGTAGGCGGGTAAAGTAGGCGTCTGACACCAATTAAATTAAGGGTAACTGTTCACGGTTTTAAGGAGTAAGAAGTTAGGAGTTAGATAAATTCGAATCACCTGCACACCTGCTCACCTGTTCACCTATTCACCATTCACCTATTCACCATTCACCATTCACCATTCACCTATTCACCTATTCACCTATTTCTCCAATATTCTGCCGTAAACGTCTTCAAACAGAAGTTTTTTAAAAATGTATTCAGTAGCATCATTAAATCAAACCCCACTCGACTTTGAAGGAAATTATAACCGGATAGTTCGTGCAATTAAACTTTCAAAGGAAGTGGGGAGTATTTTCTTGTGTACCCCAGAGCTTTCGATAAGCGGAGTAGGGTGTCAGAATCATTTTCGAAATCCGGGTGTATGTGCGCAATCGCAGGGAATTCTGGCTCGACTTTTGCTGGAAACGGAAGGAATCGCAATTTTAGTCGGACTGCCAATATTTTATCACGGACAGGTTTTCAATGCCGCTGCTTTAATCGCAAATAAAAAAATTGTTGCGATTCAGTGTAAAACAGATTTGGACGCAGAAGAAGTAAAAACTCATCTGAATGAAAAAAGTTGGTTTAGCTTTTGGCAGAAAAATACAACGGATAACATTGAAATTGCAGGTCAAACAGTCCCGATTGGCGATTTCGAGACGGTAAAAGTGACAATTCCGGAAAAAGATTTTTCTGCTTTAACACAAATAGTAATTGGCGAAGTGTCATTCAACGCAAAATATAATGACACGCAGCAGCTTGTTATTGCACAGCTTGCAGCTGAGCCGTTTATGTTTGGGTGCTATCAAAAGATGTTGCAAACGGTCTGCTCGACAAATGGTTCGTTAAAAGGTTCGGTTTATCTTTTCGCAAACCTGCTTGGCTGCGAGTCGGGCAAGTTCATTTATGACGGCGGCTCTGTAATCGCAATGCAAGGCAAGATTTGTGCCGCGACACCACGCTTTTCTTATGACGACGTGAAGGTCGCGACATTCAACCCGGAAACAGATTCGTCTTCAAAGGAAGCGGTGTTGTCAAGCCAGCGCGAACTTTCGAAGTACGAAGAATTTTCTGAAGTGGTGCCACTCGGTCTTTTCGATTATATGCGGAAATCGAAGTCGAAAGGAATCGCCCTTTCGTTGAGCGGCGGTGCCGATTCCGGGTGTATTGTCGTGTTGGTGTCACTAATGGTAAAACGGGTACTGCTTGAGTTGGGACGAGATCAGCTTGCTGAAAAATTACTGTATAACCCTATAATTCAAAAGGTATTATGTGAACAGTGTAATGAAATTGAGAGTGAATTCGCAGAAGATGATCTCGTGAAAGCGGTGATGCGCGAAATGCTTTTTTGCGTGTATCAGGGGACGAAAAACAGTACATGTACAACTGAAACCGCGGCACGAGAGCTAGCGGTGTCACTCGGAGCTTCTTATCATGCGGTTAATATTCAGGAAATAATTGATAATTACGAAAAAATATTCTCACCGCTTGTGAGTCGGCCTGTAAATTGGCAAACCGACGATTTGGCGTTGCAAAACATACAGGCACGGTGCCGAGTGCCGGGGATATGGTTTTTCGCCAATCTGAAAGGCGCACTGCTGCTTAACACTGGAAATCGAAGCGAGGCAACTGTCGGGTACACAACAATGGACGGAGACACTTGTGGTGGTTTGTCACCGCTCGGAAATGTTGACAAGGCATTTATTAGAGATTGGATGAATTGGGCCGAAAAGCGTTATGATTTGCATGCCTTGAAACTGATCAACAAACAAAAACCAACAGCGGAACTTCGCCCCACTGAAAGAAAGCAAACCGATGAGGCCGACTTGATGCCGTATTCTATTCTGAACCGGTTGGAACAGCTTTTGATATGCGAATGTTACGGAATAAAGGAAGCGGTTGAAATTCTACATTCAGAAGAAATCGCAAGTGAATATTCTTTTACCGAACTGGAAAATTGGGCGAAAAAGTTACTGACGCTTTGGAAACGAAGCCAATGGAAACGGAAACGCTACGCGATTGCTTTTCAACTGGACCCTGTAACATTGTCGCTCTCTGAGTGGGAGGAGTTCCCGATTCTTTGCGGCGAGTAAATCGAGCCGAGAACCTGAAAATTTCTAAATGCAATTGGGTAGTCAGTACTGTTATTACAACCCGAAAATCATACCCGCCAACTGACGTTGGCGGCTCGCAGGTGTCTAACGTCTGAAGTCTCACGTCTCAAGAAAATGATCTTGACGTGTTCGGCGTGAATTCTTATTATGCGACTTGATTATGGACCTGAATACAATTTTTTCCTTTTGAAATGAGTTTCTTTTTCCGTATGAAATCCCGATCAAGCCAGGAATTCACTTCCCGTGGAGTGGAAAAGGTGATGATTGCGCTTGGCATTTTTATTTGTATTGTAATAAATACATTTGGAATCAAGCCGTCTTACGCGAAAAAACAGATACCCGATAATCCGGGCGAACTGACATTTGAAACTCCGGAAAAGCAGGATTTGGTTAAACCCGTCCCTGAAATTTCAGCAGTTTCAGCAAATTCTTCTGGTTCCACGAGTATTTCGGAAGCGGATAAGGATGAATCCAAAAATATTGCGTCGGAAACTTCTCACGATGAAATATTAGAACCATTTTCGGGAGAATCAGCGGACGCAGATGAGTCGCATGTCGATTCGTACCTGTCCGGAGTGAACGCAGATTTTTCCCAGCTTCGTCCGAGCAGAATAATCAATCCGCAAATTGCGCCGGGTGTCGTGCAAGCATATCCGACACGTACCGCTTACACCGGTTCGCCTTCTAATAATGTAGTGTTTGCAATTCCAACACGGCAAATGGCGAATACTGAGTCGAACATTTTGCTTGTTCAAGGTGCAGGAGCGGCAGGAGTCGGCACTGCTACTGTACCGGGCCCTGTTCAACCTTATTATAGAATGTCAGACGCAGTAGCTGCAGAAGCGGCCACCAAACCTGCAACATCGCCTTGGTGGGATCCTTTTGCAGTTACGAATCGAGGTCCTCTTTTCGGTTCTTCGACTGGCTCGAATCATTTGGGCACGTTTCCTGACACCCAGAAAGTGATGCGACGATTCATTGAACGGGTGTCACTTGATTACACATATATACCGCGTGGAAATGTGGATAAAGGGTTCGGCTATAATCATCTTGCCTACCAGACGGAGTTTACATTTCCGTGTAAATTGATGAATAACGAACCGATTTATCTAGCTCCTAGTTTGGACTTGCTTTGGTGGGACGGTCCGTTCGGTCCACCTAAAAACAAGTACAATATGTCCCCAAATGGATTCAGTGCTTATTTAGAGACTGGGCTTGCTCCGCGAATCAACCGTAACTTTGCGTTTTCGCTTTGGGCAAGTGCTGGTGTTTACTCCGATTACAACAAAATCACGTCGGATAGTTTTCGGCTCAAGGGGAAGGCTTCGGTGATGATTGGCTTGACCGAAAAAATGGAAGGCGTGTTAGGAATTGATTACATCAACCGCAGCAAGGTAAAAATTCTTCCGCAAATTGGCGTGATTTGGAGACCGAACAATGACGACAAAGATATTTGGCGGTTGGTTTTTCCTGATCCTAAGATAACACATTACCTGACACGGCTGAATGATACCGATTGGAGCTGTTATATTCAGGGAAATTACAGTGGTGGTGTCTGGACGATCACCGACCATAACTTTGACAACTTCGGCGGTGGAGAAGTCACACTTTTAATGGATTACAACGACATCCGAATCGGCGGAGGTTTTGAATTCAAGCACAAGGAATGGTTGCACGGTTATTTCGAGTTTGGCGGAGCGTTTGGGCGTGAATTATACACCAGAGGAAATGCTTGGGTCAAACCTTCTGACGCAGTATATATCAAAGCAGGATTCAGTTTTTAGTTGCTTATGCCGTTCAACCGTATTGTAAACGGTGTAGATTGCCCTGTTTAGCAAGGCGTTTTTTGACGCTAAAGGTTAACATCAATACCGGCTTCGATTTATTTGATCTTTTGTTTTGGAAAAGATTCCTTGGGAATCGTTTCCGGTATTGGTATAATTGCTAAGCCAATATTCAACTGACGATTTGTTCGGTAGTATCTAAGTGAAATAGGTGCTAGCACAACGGCGTGGGGATATTCTTTAAAAAGTAACTCTGGAATTCCATTCTCGTACTTTTCAGAGTCCAGATTCCAGAAAACAAGTCCTCCATTGTTATTGATATCATCTTTCGTCGACCAGGTGCTAAGTGGGGCTGTGTCGTCATAACTATCACTATTTATATAAGCGTGCACATGAGGGTTGGATTTCATTTTCATTGCTGCGTTACTGGCTAACCACCATTCACCAGTAACATATTTACATGAACTATCATAGTATTTTCCCCAAGATGCTTCTGCAATTTGCGCTAGTTCATTAGCAGGAAATAAGAAACGGGTCGGACGATTCTTATAATGAGGGACTACAAAGACAGCTATTAAAAAAATAATAACCATTACTACAACCCAAATGACCATTAATGAAATAGAGATTTTTTTCTCTATCTTGCTATAATTATCCTTTATGCCGAAAGCCCAGAATACTCCGAAAAGAGGCCATATTTGTGATCCAAAAGCTGTTGATAAGTTAGTGTTTTTTAGTATTCCGACACACACAAATATGATAAAAACACCTATTACTGTAGTAAAAAGCAGTAAAAAACCGACCTTTGACCAGTCAGATTTGTATCGAGGTCGCCATTTAAACGTTGTAAGTGGAAGTAGGGATACTATAGTTGGCAGTATCAATAAAAAGTTAAAAAGACAAAAACTTAAGATGGAAACAATATTGTTGTAACGAGTTCCTGAACAATGTTTTTCAGCATATTTTATTGGTGCAAAATCATTTTGGATTAACCAGACGAAATTTGGTAGAAACACAAAAAATGCTACTAATATTGTTATATACGGTCCTGGATAACGCCAAAAAGTTCTCGCTCGATTATTTACGAACATAAAGACCAATATAGAGCAAGAGAGAAATACCATTGGGTATTTACATAAGAGTCCGCACCCTATTGCGAACCCTGTTGCAAACCACCATTTCATTTTGTTTTCGTCAAAAGCGCAAACAAGAAAGTATATTGTTAAACTCACAAATGCCATTAGTGGCATATGATTATTGTATTCGGTTGCTTGATATGCGTAGTAATAGTAAGCGGTCATAGAAAACGTCGCAAGTAAAGCTACTTCTTCTGAGAAAAACTTTCTTGCGGTTTTCCAGCTAGCCCAAAAACAGATTAACACGCATATTTGAGAAGTGAGAAAAGGAGCGAAATGAGCTCGATTTGTGACGATTTCAAATATATTTAGTATCCACGTATGTAAAGTGGGATGTTTGGGATAACCGATAACCCATTCTTTGCCTACAAATATCATTTCAGGGACATCTAATAGATATCCGGGCATTAACAAACCAGGTAAGACTGTCCATAAAATAGTATATGATAATGCCAATATCCAAAATAACCAGCTTGCATGTGTTTTCGACATAACATATATTTCGCAATTGCATAAACCTAGAATTGTTCCAGTATGAGACTGTAATAAATTCGGTTTAATTTGATTATTCAATTACTAATATTGGCGGTTTTACCATTAATATAGGAAAAAAATGCACTTACGCTGATTTTGCAGTTGACTTTTCGTCTTCAAAAACGCGAATTGGATTCGGTTCCTGATTAATTCTTGAATGACCATTAGAAATGTGGTCAGTTTCGTTTTTTTCGAATCCAATACTATCTTGTATTACATAAAGGGGGCGACGTTTCGTTTCCATATATATTTTACCAATATATTCGCCGATTACGCCGAGAGAAATCAGCTGTGTACCGCCAAGAAGAAGTAGTGTTATTATCAACGTCGGCCAACCGGGGGTAATCAAACCGATAAATAATGTTTCGTAGAAAATGTAACCGGCGTAACATATTCCGAGCGTTGCTACTAACATACCAAAGTACGTTATCCAACGTAATGGTTTAGTAGAAAAGCCGGTAATTCCATCAAGAGATAGTTTTAACAATTTTCCAAATGAGAATTTTGATTCACCAGCTACTCGCGGATTGGTGGTATACGGAACCCCAATTTGACGAAAACCGAGCCAACTTATAAGAGCACGTAAAAATCGCGGGTGCTCTTTCATACTGTTTAAATAGTTTACTATTTTGCGGTCTAAAAGTCGAAAGTCGGAAATACCTTCCGGTAAATTCAAATCCGAAAGTACGTTTAACGTCTTGTGAAAAAGCTGCGATGTGTATTTTTTGAAAAAACTCGTTTGTTGATTGTACGTACGAATCGTGTACACGCTGTCGTATTTTTCTTCCTGCCAAAGTCGAACCATTTCCGGTATGACTTCCGGCGGATGCTGCAAATCGGCGTCCATGATTATCACGGCATTGCCTTTTGCATGTTCTATACCGGCGGTTAATGCGACTTGGTTTCCGAAGTTTTTTGCAAAATCGAGCACTTTTATTCGCGAATCGTTTGAGCAAATGGTTCTCAAGGCATTAATTGAACTGTCAGTGCTACAATCATTTACAAAAACTATTTCCCATGACATTTTCAGCTCGTCAAGTTGTCGTGATACCGTTTCATAAAACAGATTCAACGCAGCTTCCTCATTGAAAACCGGTACAACTACTGAAATTATCGGCAAAGAGTTCTGGCCTTCATGGCGTTCAAGAACGATTGTATTTGTCATTTTTTAGCTTCCTTGCTATACTGAACGTGGTCAATGTGTTACATTTACTCGCTTTGTAACCCCTTGCTTTTCTCGTGGATAAAAGCACGAAAAACGGCGGTTAAACGAGTACGCATGGTATAATTTGTGTATACATGCAAAGTGTTTAAACTCGCATGAATAGTAACAATTATAATATAGAAAGAAAATGGCAATTTGTTGGTAATTACTAAAATTTTACTAATAAATTGCCATGTAAATATTAACTTGGGTGGTTTGGGCTGTGTCGCAGTGGTTTTTTTGCCTGTTTTGACAAAATTTGCCAGTTTACGTGTTTTACGTGTTTATTCCAGCGGAAAATGCTCGTCAAGAATTTTTAAGAATTCCTCGTTTGTTTTGGCCGTTGATATAATGCTGCGGAACAGTCTGGCACCGGGGCGTCCGCTTACGTAATCGCAAGCGTATTTCCGCATCAGTATAACGGCAAGAGTCGGTCCGAACTGATTTTGAACCCGTTGGTAATGGATTTTCAGAAGTTCCCGTTGCTGTTCTGGAGTTGGATCAGACTCAATTTCCGAGTTATTTAGAGCTTGCTGAATTTGTCGGAACAGCCAGGGGCGTGCCAAGCCGCCGCGTCCGATCATTATTGCGTCAACCGGGTAGTTTCGTAACCGATTCACGGCATCTTGCGGTGTTTTTATATCACCGTTTCCGATTAGAGGAATCCGCTTCAAATACGGCTTGATTTTCGCAATTTCGTCCCAGTTTGCGGTACCGCTGTACATATCTTGAGCAGTTCTGCCGTGAACGGTAACAGCGGCGGCTCCCGCTTCTTCAACCGCCGAAGCCACTTCAGTCGCGTTTATTGTGTCACGAGTCCAACCGAGCCGAATCTTTGCCGTTGTCGGAACCGGATGTGTTGCGGCAGCGACGCGGCGAACTATTTCCGCCACTTTTTCCGGCTGCTTTAGCAAGTACGAACCGCTTGCACTTCTTCCCGCAATCTGCTTCGCCGGGCAGCCGAAATTCAGGTCCACGACGCTAACTTTGTAATCGTGAGCGAGCCTTGCCCCGAATTCTTCAAGCGTTCCCGGGTCGTTGTCCCAAATCTGGACCGCAAGTGGCCGCGGTTCGTCCCGAATCCCCCAGAGCCGTGCCGGGTGGTCTTCCTGCCGCTTCTCCAACTCAACGAAAGAACGGGCACTGACCATTTCTGTCGCAATCAACCCGACACCGCCGAACATTCGCAGCAGCTCACGGTAAGCGTAGTTTGTGTAGCCTGCCATTGGAGCCGAAAGTATCGGCGGATCAATTTTTAACTCGGGCATCAGGTATAAAGTATGAAACAAAGATTGAGCGAAAAAATTCTCTACGGTTTGCAGTCAGAAGCTTCAATTGTAAATGCGCATGAATCCCTTACATTCGGACAAATATACCCACCAACTGGAACATGATGCCAGCCGCGTTCTTGCTCGAACAATATAAATAATTCCGCACTGCCTTCCGATTTTGGATGATGAACTAAAACAACACTGTTACCGTTTTTGACTTTTTTGATCGAACAGGTTCCGTCAGGCCAAAGCACTACCAACGATGATATGTTTTTACCTGTATTATTTGTAATTTCCAAAGTGTGATTATTTTGAAAATTCTCGTAATACAGGAAAAGTAATCCAACGGACAGTAAAAACAACGCAATCACAATTGCGAAAATAACATATATGTTTTTGTTTTTCTTCATTTTTTATTTACGCTCCGTTTACTGCCTGAACCGCTGATAAGCCCAGGCGGCGAGGAATAACACGACTCCAAGTACGAAAAACGCTCCAATCCGGTAAAGCTGGTCGAGCCCCTGCATGTCAACAACGAGAACTTTCATTGTTGTGAGACCGAAAAGGAGAATTGCCATCCAACGGAGAACCTGCGAACGGAAAATAAAGCCAACGGCAATCATTATACCGCCAAAAACCGACCAGAGAACGGAGAGTGCCATTTGTGCCTGCCGAATAGATTCGGAATTATCACCATTAAGTGCAATCAGCGAAGAACGGCACTCAATTGACGCGCTCAACCAAAGCAGTACGAGTCCGCCGAATCCGAAGAAGCGTATGATTTGCCGTTCAACCATGCGGTGTTTCGGCAACGCCTGGATCGACCAAAGTGAAGCCAGAATAATTGAGCTTGAAAGCAAAAACAGGGAAAGAGCATACACATTCCAAAACGGACTTAAGCCTGTCGGTCTGCGGAAAAGTTCGAGCGGCACCACTTTTGCGAGAGTCAAAATAAGAAGGCAGAACCCGACAATACGGAGCGCGTCCGATTTGGTTTTTAGCCCAATTACGACAAGTGATAAAGCGAGCAGCGTCCAGAAAATGCTCACCGAGGAAACCGCAATATATTCGCGGTTCGCCCAACCAATTTTGATGTTGAAATACCCGAAACACTCAATTGTCGAGACGAGCCAGATCATGATAATCGCGTTCAGTCCGACCAGGAAGAAACCGAGTTTCTCGTCTTTATCACTACTTGGTAGCAGCTTCGTTTGCACCGCCGACGCCGCAATCATTACAAAAGCGGCAAAAGCAATTGGTCCGAAGTACGGATTCCAAACGGCGTTTTGGTACGCATCCGGTCTTGCCGTTAGTTGCAAAACGTAAATGTTCACTGACACCGCAGCAAACACCGCGGCGGAGAAGTAGCGAATCGTTTTGGAGTTACATGCAATTCCAATTACAAACAGAACGGCAGCGGTAAGGGTCCAGAAAATCGTAATGGCATCACGTGCAAGGAATTTTACCGGCCCCCAAGACTCGCTAAATTGTACGTCTCGTGCAAAGTAATAGTAACACTCAATTGACGCCGCAATTAATATGCAAAGAAGTCCAACGCAACCAAGCACGGTGAATACGTGTTCTTCATTAGTGTCCGGCTGTTTTGAAAATCGGTTCGTCCAAATCGCAAAAGCAATTGCCAAAATCGCCGCAAAAGCAATTGGTGCAAAGTAATAGTTAATCAGCACAAGCTCAAAATGTTTTTCTGGCAGTGTCTTGAAACCCTCGAAAATAAGGAATTTCGCGAAAGTTGCAAAGAACACGACAACCCCGCAGTATCTGAGCACAACCGAGCGTAAAAAAATTCCGATAAGGAGAAGAACGGAAGCGTAAGTTGCCCAAAGCACGGAATGTGGTATCAGCAGGAACGGGTAAACGGTTTGCGTTTCCGACCAGGCAAAACATTCAATTGAGCCGGCAACCCAGGTAATAAGTAGAGCACTGACACCAAGAACGGTAAATCCGTTTCGTTCTTCATCTTTCACTTTTTCGATATCGGGTAATACGCGGTTTTCAAATGTCGAAACCGCCAGAATAAAAATAACCGGTATCATTGTTGTTATGAACCACGGATTCAAGCAAATCATAAAAGCGTCCGGTTCACATCCGTTTCGCATGAAAAGCTGGTAAAAATAAATTTTGGCAGAGACAAGGGTAAACCCTACAAAACCGGCAACACGAATCGGTGTGGAGCGGAACACGACTCCAACAATGTAAAGAATCGACGCGAGTACCGACCACAAAATTGCTAGTGAAGCGTGTGCGATAAACTCGTTCAGATTTTCGCTTTTAAACGAAAATTGCAGCGGATTGTTCGTGAAGTAGTCCCAACATTTGAAAGAAAGGAAAATCCAGAGGATCAAAACACCTTCCAGAGCGAAAATGAGATTGCCGTTTTTATTTACCTGCGAGAGGTTCGAATCGCTTTCGTTCTCTGTAAGATTGGCGAAACGTGACATGAAAACGTTTGCAATAACCGCCGCCAAAATCAGGGCGGAGCCGATTAATATTGCCGGCATAAACGTGACACCGAGTAATTCCGAGCTGAAATACCAATCTACGAAACCTACTTCTTTCACCACTTTTATTGGGAAATCCCAGTTTACGAATTTCACAAAAGCGCTAAAGTGGAAAATAATCGAAATGACGAAAAACGGCTTGTTTTTCAATGCCGAGGCAGCGACCCAAAGTCCGGCAGCAACGGCGTACCAGCCGAGAGCTACCCACTTTTCGTTAAATTGCAGCGGAATCGCAACCGCCAGGAAAGCAAATGACATCACAGTTGCAGCAACGGGGCCAGCTTTCCAGTACATTGTGTAGTTGGACTCAACCGACTTGTCCCAGAGCCTGCGTAAATGTTGCGTGAATAAAACGGCAAGTATTGCGTAAAATGCAGAAAATCCAAACGCAAAAGTGCCGAGCCAATCAGCGAAAAATTCGTCTTTGTGCAGGAAAGCCCAAACGGTTCCGGCAAGTACCAGCGGCGAGAATACCGCTCTGGTCGCGTCGTCCCAGTTGGCTTTCTGTTTCGGGGAAAGCGACGCAATTGCGGTGTCAGTCAGATACAATAAATATAAAGCGATTTGGAAAACCAGAATTGCCGACAACTTTTCGGGTGTGGGATCATCCTTGTAACTTAGGAAATACCAAATCCAGAACTCGATTTGCGTGCCCAGAAAAGCGACAAACGCAATTGGAGCCCGCTTCATTAAATTTATCAGCACAATTGTACCGAGATTGAGTACGAAAAGGTACGAAAAAAATTGTGCATAAAGATCAATCTCGGATTTAACCAGGAACGGTACTACAAGGCCGCTGAAAACGGAAACGACGCCAATCAGCCGTGAGCGATAATACAGTGCGAGTAAAAAAGCGGCAATAACAATGAACATCATCATTACTGACGCGGTTTTAAACGGTATGAGATCGAAATGCGCATAAGAAACGTATCCGGCCAGAAATTCGATACAAATTCCCGTGCTGGTCAATGCGTGCGAGAGACGTCGTAAACTTTTTATTGAAAAATACTTGCCTGCTGCAAGGAAAAGACCACCAAAGAGCGCGATTCCGCAAACTTTCATCTGGGGAGTTGCCAGGTTTCTGTCGACTGCGTATTTCACGGCAAAGGCAGCAACGAAAACGAACAGAACCATTGCGACCCAAAGCATTATTTTTCGGCCAATCAAGAGTTCAAGCGTTGAAAGTTCGTTGCTGGCAGATTCTTGCGTTGATTCCGGCTCAGTTTTACTTTTCTTTATATGTAATAATGGCGGCACTGGAATCGGCTGCGGCGAACCAATATCTTGCGGTTCCGGGTTTTCGGTGAAAGCGATTTCATCTTTTATTTTTGATTCTTCATTGAATGCTTTCGTGTCTTTGGTTTGTAAAACTTGCTCGTTTAACGATTTGGGTTCAGCTTCGGGAACTGACACGAAAACGTTTTGTGACGGAACTTGTGTCTCGTCATGTTCGAAGTTTGCGACGAATGGGGGCGTCTGTTCACTTGAAGATTGCTTTGGGTTCTGCTTTTCTTTCTTTCGGTTCTTTAAGTATCCGCTTAAAGATTGGGAGACTTGATGTTGATACGGCTGCGTTACGGGCGGTTTGGATTGGTGGCTCGGAGTCGTTTGGCTTAACGGAGATTGGTCGAGTTCAGTGTCTTCCGTTTCCGAATCATTTTGGGCAGCAGTTGGCAAAGCTGGCTGCCCTGTCATCAGCGAATACTGAAACG
>JBOFQC010000279.1:0-2490 GCA_051660725.1 Thermoguttaceae bacterium | reverse complement strand
ACGGTTGCGTATCTTAAGCCGGTATTGCTTGTACGAAAAGGCAACCCGAAATCGTGGCAGACGCTTGCGGATGTGCTGGGCTCCGGTGCCACGCTTGGTGTCGTTGACGAAGACGTTTGCGGTATCGGAAAAACTGCTGCCGAGCTGATTGAAAAAGAACAAGACATTAAGCCGGAACTTAAAAACGAAGAAAACGTGAAGTATTTCAATAGCCAACTTTCGTTGCTCCGAGCTTTTGAAAACGGCACGGTTGAAGCCGCAATCTGTTGGGACCAAGCGGTTTATTCCGTTAAGGATTCTGCAGATGTGGTACCGTTTCCTGCAAACGAAGTTGCGGCGACACCGTTGCTTCTGATCACGCTGTCCACTTCATTGAATTACAAATACGCCGAGATTTTCGGCATTTTCGTCGACTCAGTGAAAGGGCAAAGTATCTTGAAAAAGTTGGGATACGTGGTCCGCTGAAAAATACGAGTTTTTAAGGAGTTAGGAGTTAGGAGATAGGAGATAGAACAGGTGAACCGTTTAAAGGGTAGCCGACCTATTCATGCCTCGACGGCAGCTCACCTGCTCACCTGCTCACCTGTTCACCTGCTCACCTGCTCACCTGCTCACCCGTTCACCCAAAATGTCAATATTATTACCAAACGATCCGGTGCCGCAGCCGCCGGGGGCAAATTTCTTACTCAGGTTGCCGGTCTACATAGTCGGGTTCGCTTTTTCATGCACGATTATATTCTTCTTGTTCCTTTTCCTGCAAGATTGGGGAATCGTGGAAAAACGTCAGCCAATTGAAGAATTGACAATTGTTAAAGACGAAAATGAACCTGATGATGAATCTGAAAATTACGACAAGGAAAAAACACCCAAGCGAGCCGACGTTTCAAACCAAGAATTAATCGACTTTCTTACTAAGAACAAGTTGATTCACCCTGAAACGTTTTCACCGGAAGGTTGTATCAACTGTCACTTCACACCGGAAGAAAAACCGATTAATAACCCGCAAAGTGAACTGTTTGGCAATTTGAACTCTGACGATTTAAACCTGACTGAAGCAAGTACAGCTGAGTTTAATAAAGATGTGATGCAATTAAAATGTATAGTTGGCATGTACCGCGGCAACAAAGTTTGCATGAGCTGCCACACACCGGAAGAATTCGATTTGAAACATGAAGGGCACAATTTCCAAAAGCTCGAAGAATGTTCAATGTGTCACACAATGCATTCAGAGCGTGTTGAGCGTCCGCTTCTTAAAGCAACGAAAAAAGAGCTCTGCGAACAGTGTCATGATCCCGACCACTAAGTTTTGGGTTATTGTTTTTCGAAAAACAATTCGTTATATTGCATTTATTGAATGATTGATTAATTCACATTACTAAGGAGTTTGACATGATAATGAAAACAGACTTGAATCGTCGGCAATTTTTAAAAGGCGTCACTCTGACAGGGGCCGCATTTGCAGCTCCGACATTGATACCAGGCCACGTTCTCGGCCTTGACGGTGAGATACCACCAAGCGAAAAAATCGTGATGGGTGGTATCGGAATCGGAGGTCGTGGCGGTCAGGATCTTAGTGTGCTGATGAAAGAAAAAGTTGCGAAGTTCATTGCAATTGCCAACATACATAAACCACGTCGCGAAAAAGTCAAGGAAATGGTCGATAATTTCTACGGAAACAACGACTGCGTGATGTACTGGGATATGTTCGAACTTCTTGACCGAAAAGATATCGACGCAGTTCTTATAACACTCGGTGACCGCTGGCACACAATGGCGTCAATCTGCGCAGCAAAAGCAGGCAAAGACATTTACTGCGAAAAACCGCTCTCACTTACGATTCAGGAAAGCCGTGCTGTTGCCGATGCAATGACAAGATACGGACGCATTTTCCAGGCTGGAACACAGCGTCGTAACATCCGCAACTTCCAAATTGCCGCGAATATGGCACACAGCGGAAAGCTCGGCAAACTCGTTGAGGTTCACGCCAACACGCTGCATCCGGCGACGCACCACGATTGGTTGCCTGCTGAACAGGAACCGGCATTGGACGAATTCAACTGGAACCGTTGGCTCGGTCCATGTCCGTGGCGTCCGTACAACAAAAATTACATTTACGGTTGGCACAATAACTGGGATTGGCACGGCGGCGGAATCCTCGAATGGGGTACACATACCGTTGATCTTTGCCAATGGGCGAACCAGACAGATGACACCGTGCCGGTTGAATATTGGCCGGTTCTCGATGAAAAAGGTGATAAAGGTTCGGCAAACGAAGCTCTTTACGCAAATGGTGTCAAACTCATCATGCGTGATCAAGGTTGGCTCGGACTCGGAACATGCAACGCAAGATTTGTCGGCGAAGAAGGTTGGGTCGAAACCGGTGACAGCGGACGTATGATGGTTTCGAATGATAAATTACGTAGTGACATTAAATATATACCAATGGCTGGAACCGATCCGGACAACCACATCCACGAATTCCTGGAATGT
>JBOFQC010000278.1:0-2514 GCA_051660725.1 Thermoguttaceae bacterium | reverse complement strand
ATCCGCTTCACACCTATTCGGCATGCTCGAATCTTTCGTGTTGAACCTGACAGTAACCGGAATTCTTGACGTTAAGGCCTGCACAAACTTAATCGACGAATATATCCGTGTCTTTGAGGTACCGCTGAACTAATTAACGTCTTCGTATTCGACTCGTGCAATTGCGATAAGGAATTTCTGCATACTCTGGCAACGTTTTTTAGGGTCGGCCTCCAAGCAGGAATGAATCGCTGTTGCAAGTACCGGATTTATGTCGGGCCGGTAGTCTTGTATCGGTGTTGGCGGCTGGTCGTGCGTCATTGCTGCAAGTCCACTATCACCTCTCGGCCACGGAAGCTGTCGGCAACATAATTCGTAAATTGTCACTCCGAACGAAAAAATATCCAGCCGCTGATCGGTCGGACGCCGCCTGACAAGCTCCGGTGCCATGTAGTTCGGCGTTCCGGTGCGATTACCAGGATCAGTAAACGGAGGCACCGCAGGGACTGAAAGCCCGAAGTCGGTCAACTTCAAAATGTTTGCGTCGCCGGTAAACAATAAGTTTCTCGGACATATATCCCGATGTATGAACCCTTTTTCATGCACCACTTTAAGAGCCTCGGCAACTTGCCGGATGTAGTGCATTCTCGCGCCGGCCATTAGGTCCTGCTTTACCATTAACACGTTGTTAAGCCCGGTTCCTTCGAGATATTCCATGACGAGGTAGTGTTCCCCGTCAGTTGTGATCCCCTGATCCTTTGTTTTTACAATGTATGGGTGATCAAACTGTACTGCGATTTCACCTTCAGAAGGTTTTTTCACTCCTTTCATACCCTTATACCTCGCTTCAACATCTTTGAGTTTTTTCGGGTCGAGTATTTTAAGAGCGACAATTTCGCCGGTTTTACGGTCTTTCGCCTTGTAAACCTGCGACATAGTGCCGGAGATTGCCGCTTGCAGCAATTCGTACCGGTCCTTGTAATCCAACCGTTTTTTACCGAATAATTTACTGAAAAAACCCATGATATACGTGGCAGGTTATAGGTGAACGGGTGAGCAGGTATGCAAGTGAACAGGTGCGCAGGTGAGCAGGTAGTAGATGAATAGGTTGCATACTATTTTGCATTTTGCATAAGACATACTGGCCAAACGTAAATTTACCATTTTTGGCTTAACCACCTATCTTGGATTATTGTTTTCAATATCACAAATTTATTCAAGGTGAACTCATAGTGGAATATCACCCGTTTACCTGCTCACCTACTCACCTGCTCACCCCTTAAAAGTTACCACTTCAGCACAGCACCAGTGTCGGCACTTGTCGCTAGTTTCGTGTATTTCGCCAAATAACCAGTCTTAATTCGTGGTTCGGGCTGTTTCCAACTTTCGGCACGTTGTTTGAGTTCGGCATCGGTCAACTTCACGTTAAGTGTGCGGTTCGGAATATCAATTTCGATTACGTCACCGTCTTTAAGTAATCCAATCGGTCCGCCAGCAGCGGCTTCCGGACTTACGTGTCCAATGCAGGCACCGGCTGTTCCGCCTGAAAATCTTCCGTCAGTGATTAACGCAACCGAATCGTCTAGTTTTACGCCTTTCAGAGCTGAGGTCGGAGCAAGCATTTCCTGCATTCCAGGACCGCCGCGAGGCCCTTCGTAGCGAACAATTACAACATCACCGGACTTGACTTTTCCGCTTACGATCCCATTGTACGCATCCGGTTCCGATTCGAAAATCACTGCCGGGCCGGTATGTTTCATCATGTTTGGCAAGACACCAGCCGTTTTTACAACCGAGCCGTCCGGGGCGAGGTTCCCGTACAAAATCGCGAGTCCGCCGGTTTGCGAATAAGCCGTTTCACAGGTTCGAATACAGTCGGCGGTGTCGAAATCCAACTTGATATCAGAAACCGAATCGGCCTTGCTCGGCACCGAAAAAGCGTTTTTATTCCTCTTTTTACCCGGCTGAACGGCGTACATTTTTTTAGCTTCCACCGAAGTGGTTGCTGCGCGTGAGTCGAATTCGTCGATTACTTCGCCGAAATTTTTTCCGCTTACTGTTGGCACTTTTTCGTTCAAAAGGCCGGGCCGACCACGTCTGATTTCACCCAAAATCGTTTGGATGCCGCCGGAATTATGTACATCTTCTATGTGATACGAACAGTTTGGAGCGACTTTACAAATATTCGGAGTCTTTTCGCTCAGTTCGTTAAACCGCTTCATTGAGTAGTTGAGACCCGCTTCGTTTGCAATTGCCAGAAGATGCAGAACCGTGTTTGAACTCCCGCCCATTGCGAGGTCCAGAATCATTGCGTTGTCAACTGATTCTTTAGTTATGATATCACGGGGCAAAATGCCGGTTTTTCCTTCGTCGAGCGATTTCACCATTTCGATAATTCGTTTCGCCGCTTTCCTATAAATGCTTTTCCGCTCTTCACTTGTGGCAAGCAGCGTGCCATTACCAGGAAACGCGATTCCAATCGCTTCACATAAGCAATTCATACTGTTTGCGGTAAACATTCCCGAACACGAACCG
>JBOFQC010000277.1:0-3830 GCA_051660725.1 Thermoguttaceae bacterium | reverse complement strand
CTACCTGCTGCATTTCTCTCAAAGCCGTACTCGGCAAATACCCACCTTGAAGGCTTGTTGCATCGCTGCCGAGCCGTACTGCAACTTTTACGTCAACCCGGTCACCTACTTGAGCGCCGGCAGGCATGTGCGCTTCCATTTGCACAATTGCAGTGTTTTTAGAATCGATCAGTTCATTTGGTCGATCAACGAGTTTCTTTTGTAAATCGCGTAAAACGAGGCTACGCTCTGTTCCTGGTTTTTCCACACCGCCGGTACCTCGTAAATTATAAGCCAATCCGAATCCGTTCATTACGACAAGGTGAGTATCGTAAGGGGTTGCGTACTCTTTGACGAAAGAAGTTCGGTCTGTGGGTATTTTTTTTATCTCTTTTTCTTTCTCTTTGGAACCTCCCCAATTCCAGGGTTTGCTTATTCCGCTGTTAAGTCGTGTACATCCGCAGATTACCGCAGAAATCAAAAATAAGATAGCAAACAGAGCTGGTGCGTTTTTTTTGGATAACATTCTTTTATTTAGGACTTTATGGCCTGCGCGGAATTTTTTTTGAGATAACATTTTCGCTGTGTGAGGAAATTGCGTTACTCAGGTCGAATTTGCATACTACACATTTTTAATCATTCCGAGGAGAATTTCATCGTGAAAGAGGAGAATACGAAATATGATAAGCCGGGTCAAGATGACTTTTTTTGTGTTCAGCACTTGCGTTCTTACTGCCCGTTAGTTCTGCCAGCATTGCAGTTCATTATTGCAGTCCTTACCTTTTATTTTTTCGGTAAACTTTGCCTGTTTTTACAGAATCACGCAGTTCGTTCATTAAAAAATCACCACAGTTCCGAAAAAAACAGCAAGACCGTGAAATTTTTTTAATTTTTTCTTTTTTATCATATCGGCAATTCCGGCATGAATATTGTTTCGTGTATCAAATGGCGATATTTTGTTCTATATGTTCTGACAAAAATGTTTTAATGGATTTGTCCTTGATAACAAAGGGATTATACCTTTTTTATATAATGGATTTACATGAAAACATTTGAATTTAGTTTCGGAATTCATTGATGTGTAAATTTTTCGGGTTTAAATCAAAAAAAAAACCTACGATTATCAATGCGAAAAAGCTAAGAAATGCGAAAAAAGATTAAGGTCGGGGTTGCCGTTATAAAAAGATTCGTTAAAACAGTTCTATACGGTTGAGGAAAAAATTCGCTTATTGTTGGCGAATTCTGAAAAAAACCTTAAACACCCAATCTTTTTGGAGCGATACGCATGTATTTGAGACAAAGAATGGCCCACGATATTAAGCAGAATTGTAAACAAAGGCTTCTTTTCGCAAAATTACAGTCATACGCTCGACATCTATCTGTATAAGCATGTACAAAATCGTCAGATACGTAAATTGTATAAGCATATACAGGCACCAAGTTATATGCTATGAAACAAATAAATAACAAAACTGAATCGCGTCGTGGTTTTTTGAAGAAAAGTGGTGTAATAGCGGCTGGTTTAACAGCGGCAGGTTCTGTGCCTCGCGTTCATGCGGCAGGCGATGAAACAATAAAAATAGCACTTATAGGTTGTGGTGGTCGTGGAACCGGTGCTGCAGCAAATGCTTTGTCTACAAAAGGGCCGGTTAAGCTGGTCGCAATGGCTGATGTTTTTCCACACAGGTTAAACGGTAGTCATACAATTCTTGCAGATAACTTCGCAGAAAGAGTTGATGTACCAGAAGATCGACGATTTATTGGTCTGGACGCTTATAAACACGCAATTGACGCTGTTGGAAAAGGTGGCGTGGCACTTCTTTGTACAGGTCCGGCATTCAGACCGATTCACTTGGATTACGCTGTTGATAAAAATTTAAACGTTTTCATGGAAAAATCTTTCGCAGTAGACGGACCCGGTATCCGACGTGTTCTGGCTGCTGGAAAACGTGCTGAAGAGAAGAATCTTAAAATCGGCAGCGGATTGATGAGCCGCCACTCTTTCGCTCTGCAAAAATGTATTGAAGAAATACACGAAAACAACGCAATTGGTGATCCTGTGACATGCTGGGCTTACCGTGAGCACGGTCCCGTTGGATTCACGCAGAAACCGGAAGGTTGGAGTGAACTTGCTCACCAAATCAACAATTACAGCTGTTTTACGTGGATGAACGGTACGTTTTTGCTTGATTGGCTGATTCACAACCTTGACGTTTCCTGCTGGGCAATGGGCGACTGGCCGGTATCTGCACAAGGTCATGGTGGACGGCAAGTTAGAATGGAACCAGACCAATTATTCGACCATTACGCTGTTGAATACACGTTTCCAAACGGAACCCGGCTTATGGCGCAAGGCAGACACCAGGATAACACTTGGGGATTTTTTGGTATTGTATTACACGGTACCAAAGGTTCTGCTGTGCTTGGCGAAGGGATCAGTCGTCCGAAGATTTATAAAGGGTACAACCAAACGGAAGATTTCAAAATTTGGGAACATAACGGCGATTTCAACGATCAATACCAGACTGAACACGATATTTTGTTCGACGCGATTCGGACAAACAAGCCGCACAACGAAACCCAGCGGGCAGCTTACGCCGCTTTAACTGGTATTCTCGGACGTATGGCATCTGAATCTGGGCACTTGATTACTTGGGAACAAGCGTTAAACTCTAATCTCGAACTTGCACCGGGTCTTGAAGACCTGACGTGGGATGGGCCAGCACCGGTCATGCCTGACGTAAACGGCAAGTATCCAATCGCAATGCCTGGAATATCCAAAGTGCTGTAGATTTTTTGCTCATTACTGATTATTTGGATAATTTTGCATGTTAGCCGCCGAGGGACCTGCCGTCCAGGCGTAAAGGACCTGCCGTCCAGGCATAAATTGCTCGGCGTTGCGCTTTGTGCATTATATTTCGAATGCGCAATTTTTACGTAAAATTATCAGATAACCAGTGAATTAATGGATAAAACGCAGCAAACACGCTCTTACTTAATGAAAAAATTCGAGACGATTGGAATAAGGCCGCGCGCCAAGCTCGGCCAAAATTTCCTTATTGACTTGAATTTACTTCGACTCTTACACGAATCCGCGAACATTGAAGAAAACGATGTGATCCTCGAAGTCGGTACCGGTACTGGCTCGCTGACTGCCGAAATGGCGGAAAAAGCGGCTGCTGTTATCACGGTTGAACTCGATTCCGTTTTACATGAACTTGCGAAGCAGGAATTGTTCGGACGCTCAAATATCCGGTTCATTCAAGGCGATATTTTAAGGAACAAAAATCGACTCAATGAAGAAGTGCTCGAAACTATTTACGCCGAGCTGGATGCCGCTCCGAACCGAAGATTCAAGCTGGTTGCTAATCTGCCGTATAGCGTGGCTACCCCGCTTATGTCGAATCTGCTGCTGACGGACAGACCGCCCCACTCAATGACGGTAACGATTCAAAAGGAGCTTGCCGACCGAATAACCGCTGAGCCGGGAACGAAAGATTGGGGTGCGCTTTCGCTTTGGATGCAATCACAGTGTCGAACCGAAACTGTTCGTGTAATGGCACCTAGCGTTTTTTGGCCGCGTCCAAAAGTAAATTCAGCAATTATCAGAGTCACGCTTGATGATCGCAGACGTAATAAGATTCCGGACTTGAAATTCTTCCATGAATTTGCCCGCGCGATGTTTTTTCATCGTCGGAAGTACTTGCGTAGCGAGTTGTGCAGTGCGTTCAAGAAAACCATTAGCAAAGAAACAGTCGACGACATAATGACTGAAATGGGGTTCGACGACAAAACACGAGCGGAAACACTTAATCTTAAAACAATGCTCAAGCTTTGTGAACGTTGCCGAA
>JBOFQC010000276.1:0-5272 GCA_051660725.1 Thermoguttaceae bacterium | reverse complement strand
AAAGCAAAATCAGTACTGCCCAGATAATTCCCAAAAAAGTGCCAAAAAAGAACGAAACGGTAAAGAGTCCCATCTCACCAAACGAAAGTACTTGGCCCGCCTTATCGTCATTCAATTCGAGAAAAACCTCACCTAGAATGGATTTTGTCTTTTCCAAACACAGGTTCGAAATGAACCCAATAACGAAAAGTACAAAAAGCTTACGTCGATTAATCGTCGCTGTAAAAGGCTGAAAAAACTTCTTGAATCCGGGAAAAAATGGAATCCGTTCGATTTCGTATTCGTTGTCAACAAAATCCGCAGTAACGGAACCGGCACCTGAAGAAACAGGGGTTGGTGTTACAACTGGCACCACACCCGGTTTCGCACTTTGAGTACCGGCAACTTTGGTATCACGTCGCACCGGAGGAACAGGAACCGAAACTGACGCCGTCTGTTTTAGCGACTTGTTTTCGACACGTTCCATTCGCATTTTGGCAGCGTTTTCTTTTTCGGCAATTCGGCGAGCAACGGGGTCTCCGTGTCCGATACCCATTCGCTCTTTCATCTGTTTTGCCGCTCGGGACTCACGCTCTATGTGATCCTCGAACTCTTTGCTTTTCTTAATCTGCTCCTTCTCTTCTTTAGAGCGGAGCATGTTTTGCAGAATCGATTCGCCAATTGGCTGCTCATCGTTAAACGTGCGAAATGGGATAAAATCCTGTTCTTTTTCACCGCCAACTGTTCGGTAATCGACGTCAATGTTAAACGTCGGTTTCTGTTCAATTTCCGGCTCTTTAACTATGTAACCGCCGTTTTCAGAAAGTTCAACCGAATACCGAAACTCCGGTTCAACATAACGAATCTCGCTTTTTCGTCCGCAGTCGGGACATACTTTCCACATCCCGACCTGGTTTTCGGTTGCGTACAACCTCGTTTTACATGCACTACAAATTACCGGTATCAAACGCAACTTGGTATCAAGAGGAAAATCGGGAGCGATTTTTTTCTCGTCCTCGTCGTTAATCGGAGCAAGAGAAAGCTCCGATTCCTCTTCTATTGGTGCAAGTTTGTAATCTTCGTCTTCGGTCATTTTTTAATTTGTCGTTGCCCGTGATGTGGCTCGGCGGGTTCTGGATGCAGCACTCGCCTCTTCGACTTTTTTACGCTGTTCCTCAGTCAAGACGTTTTCAACTTTTGCGTTCATCTCGGCACGCAGTTTATCCAATCTGGCCTGAAGAAGATTAATCAACGGTAAATAAGCCTCCTGAATCTCGTAGATTTCTTCGCGTTGTTTCGGAGAAACAACTGAACCGTAATTTGTTGGCAACCGACGTGAAATTTTTTTGTCGGAAATGATGTCTTTCATTACCGGCGAATCGCTTTTCATGTCCTCGGTTTCAAGATCAAACCGTTCGCTTGCATTTGTTGTGTTTTCCTTTTCGTCATCAGTAGTAGTTGTTGCTGCAAAGCTGTACGAGCCAAGTGCCGCTACAAATAACGCGACAAAAACCAGACGGGAAATTATTCTACTCATCAATGTTCTCCTTTTTGTGTGAAAAATTCGTGGAAACTGTTTGTAACAGTGTGTTGTTTGACTTACAGAAAAGGAGAAAAGCCGTAAGCATAAAACACATGCACGTTGTAAATTTGTGTGCTAGAATGTTAGCCGCTGAGGGACTTGCCGTTCAGGAATAAATTGTTCGGCGTTGTTTGGTAGGCGACTCTCAAAAAAGCCTGCAATACCCGCCAACTTACGTTGGCGGCTCGCAACTATACGTCGCAGATTTCGACGCCACGTCTGAGCGATTTCAGTCCGTCTTTGGGCAAAAATTCGTGAGCAACGTAACCTTTGTAACCGGTGTCAATAATCGCTTTCATCACTGCCGGGAAAAATATTTCCTGCGTTTCATCAATATCGTTTCTGCCGGGATTTCCGCCGGTGTGGTAATGACCGATCACGTCTTGGTATTCGCGAAGCGTGTTGATGATCTCACCTTCCATACGCTGCATGTGATAAATGTCGTAAAGTAATTTAATCCGTTCGCTTCCAACACGTCTGCAGATTTCGCCGCCCCAAGCTGTGTGGTCGCATTGGTAATCCTTGTGATCTTTGCTGTTCAAGAGTTCCATGCAGAGATTCACTTTGTGCTTTTCGGCAATTGGAGCAACTCGTTTGAAACCTTTAATACATACATTGAGCCCTTCTTCGTCGGCCAATCCCTCGCGGTTACCGGAGAAACAAACCAAGTTCGGCACTTTCTTTTCCGCAGCAACTGGAATCCATTTTTCGAGGATTTCGACCAATTTGTCGTGGTTCTTTTCGCGGTTGAATCCCCACGGAATACCAAAGCCGGGCACGTTCCCCATTGTCACGACCATGTCGTTTTTAAGCATCAGGTCCCAATCTTTTTCGTCAATCAGGTCAATGCCGACCATTCCGAGTTTTTGGCAGATCGGAATGAATTCTTCCAGTGAATAATTCCCGAAACACCATTTTGATACCGACTGCTTGATGTTCCCTTTTGTTTTATACTCGGCAATGTCCGCAGCCGATACCGAAGACACGGAACTTCCAAGAATTCCGGCAGCAGGAACAACCGCCGCTGCGGCAACTGCTGATTTTAACATTGTACGACGTGTGAATTTTTGTGTAATCATGTTTTTTATACCCTATTTATACTTTTGAAAAAATATGAGTGTTTTAAAATTTACTTACTGACTAGCGGATAATTTTGCGTAAAAACCAAATTTTTAATGATTCAGCGTGATAAAACCGTGTAGCACAAGGTATGCGGCTTTCTCCGAAAGTCGCTCCAGTTTCGGAGAAACTGGACTACCGATAAAAAATTTACGCAAAATTTATCGGTTAAGTAACACATCCTTCGATTTTACCAAATGCTTGCCTATGAAAATAGATACAGGAAAAAATTTTTCACTGTATCAGTTTCCTTACGACACGGTACGCTTCTACCAAAAGCCAGCACGCAAGTAGTATTATGCAGCAACCAATACAAGCCAACAAGTATTGTTTTTTGGCAATGAAACCAGTTTTGGGATCAAAAATATTCAAGCTCATCGCCCAAATTGGTATGCAGAACATAATCGCGGCTGGCAGAATCAGGTAAATCGCCCGAATTTTACGTCGCATAAGATAAACAGTACCAACAATTAGCGTCAGGCCGGCAATTACTTGGTTTCCGGCACCGAAAAGCGGCCAAAGTATCAACCCACCGGTTCCAAACGGTGCCGTTGCACTCGGCCTCGAAAGCGCAAGTGTTGTCGCAAGTGCAAGTCCAATTCCAGTTGCAATATATCGGTTTCGCATCGTCGCAACTTTTTTGAATTGCGCGAAAAACCTGGACTGACTTGTTAACCTATTACTTGCACTGTCCTCCAACTTTTGCGGAGCCGTTTCACTTCGTCGGAAAAGTCGTGGGCTAAGTTTATTAAAAAAATCAGCAAGTGTTGAACCGAGCTCTTCCAAAACGTACCGCATAAGCCGAAGCGTTGAGTCTATTGTCGTGGCGGCAAAACAAGCGATTAATATTGCGACAATTGCCTGTCCGAAACGAATCGGCAAACCAACCGCGTACATAAAATTCGCTCCGCCTTCAATGAAAATTCCGACTTGTTCGCCGAGATTCATTTCGCTCCATTTGCGGTTGTAACGCAGATTCCAAGCTTCCTTACCTGTGACAATTGCCGGAACACCGTCCGTTGGCGTTATCGTTCCAGCTTCCTCTTTTGTATTAGTATTTGAATTTACATCGGTATTATTTTGAACCGGCTCAACGAGTTGGGTTTTTTCTGAATTTTTAACCGTACCCGGTACAAATTCGAGTTCGCCAATATTCTTCTCCAGTGACGCCGCCTCGGTTTTCGTGGCTTCCGCGGACGACTTGACATTTGGCACACCCATACCAATTCCGGCAGTGCAACTTAGAATCACGACAACTGCGAGAACGCCTTCCAGAAGCATTGCGCCGTAACCGACGAATTGTGCGTCTTTCATTGACGCCACTTGTTTACTTGTAGTACCGCTGCTTACAAGTGCGTGGAAACCACTCACGGCACCACACGCAACGGTTATAAACAAAAACGGCAAAATCGGCGGAGCACCCGCTTCTTTCGCTTCCGCAATTCGCACTGCCGGGGCCGTTGCGATTATGTCCGCGTTGCCGCTTAATGCCGCAATCACCATTCCGACAATGATTAAACCAAGCGCACCGTAAAGTAAGAGGCTGTTCACATAATCCCGCGGCTGCAAAAGAAGCCAAACCGGCAAAACCGAAGCGAAAAAACAGTAAGCGTAAAGCACAATTGTCCACATTATTATAGGATTCAGAATCGGGCTTATGTTCTCGAAACCTGGCATCTTAAACGAAAGGAACGGAAACACTTCGGTCAAATAAATCGTCGCTCCAAGAATCACAAAAGCGACAAACGAAACCTTTTTGAGCGAAAAACCGAATTTGTTAGTCAAAAGTCCGAGACAAATCGCAATTGGAATCGAAATCAACGTCGGCAGAACCGAAATCGGGTAGTCCTCGAAAGTCTGAGCAATCACGATACCGAAAACGGCAATAACAATTGCGAGCAGAAAAACGAGCAGAATCAGAAACAGCAGCTTCGCAGTCGGTGAAATCACACTTCCGGCAATGTCGCCGAGAGTTTGACCTTTGTGTCGCAGTGACATGATTAGAGCAGTGAAATCATTTACCGCACCGATAAAAATCGAACCGAGCAGCACCCAAATAAGAGCCGGGAGCCAGCCCCACATCACAGCAATTGCGGGCCCGACAATTGGTCCAGTGCCAGCAATTGTCGTGAAATGATGTCCGAAAATTACGTATCTGTTCGTCGGAACGTAATCAATGTTGTCCCGTTTCTCAACGCTCGGCACCAACTCATTTTCGTCGAGCTTGAAAATCTTCCGTGCCAAAAACCTGCCGTATGTCTTGTACGCAATTATGTAACCGAAAAAAGTAACTAAAATAATGAAAAGTGTCGACATTGTGAATCCGGATTATCATCACTTACCCGGTAGTGTTTATGGTGTTTTGAGCTTGATTTCTTAATTCCTTATTATGAATTCATATAATAACGGATTCCATATTATAGGAAAAGGCGTTTTTTTAAAATAAGGAAATGTTTTCTTTTTTTGTTGAGATTGTTTTTTCTTATAATTTCTGGTATACCGTAGCACGGCATGGCGGTGCGCTTCGCGTGAAGTGCTCCGCCTCCCGTTGGTCGGCGTCGTTTACCGAAGTTTCGTTGGTTGGGAAAAGTA
>JBOFQC010000275.1:0-5089 GCA_051660725.1 Thermoguttaceae bacterium | reverse complement strand
TGGGCATGTGACACTCCATTGTCGTGATTGTGGAAAATCGAAATAATGATTGTAGCATGACCCACCTTTTTTTACAACCTCAAACTTATTGTAAACACCCTGTTTTTAAGCGATTACGAGTTTAGGGACTGGTTCTTAGGAATCTGCTTGATACGTTTTTCAGTGGTAATCCAACCGAAGCAATAACGGCGATGCTTGACGTTGCCGCTGAAGATTTGAGTGACGCCGAATATGAAAAATTGAAAAAAAAGATTAAAAATTCAACAAAGTAATAGCAAATGAACATAAACATTGACCTTACGCAAATAACACTTATTTCGACTTTTTTGCTTTGCACTGCTATTATTGCTACATATTTGTTTCGCAATCGCAGCGCGGCATTTCGGCACAGTATCATGGCTTGGACAATGTTTAGCCTAGTGCTACTCCCTTTGGTTACACCATTTTTACCGCCGTTGTATACAGGTAGTACAAGTGACGCCAGCGCATTGGGACTCGCGTTTGACAAGACAATTGAAAGTATTACCGATAAAAAACCTGAGAAAACGGAATACGTACCGGCAAGTATGGCTTTAGTGAAACAGGCCGATTCACCATTTAGCGCGATGTTCAAGAAGGCAGAACCTGCTGGTAACGTTGTAGTTGCGAGGTTTGGAGATTTAACAATATCTCGACACTCGACTGGACATTACATACTTTTGGCTGTACTGTTAACATTTATGATGTGCTGGGGTACAGTTGTAATTTTAAGACTGCTCGGTGTAATTATTTCGTATGTGTCACTTAGAAAATGGGTTCGCAAAGGTACACAGATAAACGATCAGGAAGCGATTTCATTATTACAAAGTGTCGCAAAAAGGTACGGTACTAAACGCAAAATTCACCTGCTTGAAAATCCGGCGGCACTGGTGCCATTTTCAATTGTACTAAATAAAACATATCTGTTTTTGCCTTCTGATTGGAGTACTTGGCCGCGTGAAAAACTCGAAGCCGTTTTCAAACACGAGTTGGCACATGTTGTAAGACACGACTTTTTCTGGCTTTTCATATCACGTCTGGCGTCAGTGTTTTATTGGTTTAATCCGCTTTATTGGTATGTCGCGTATAATATGAAACAGGAGCAGGAAATTGCGTGCGACAATTCCGTGTTGGCACAAAACGAAAACGCACAGGATTACGCAGATATTTTGCTGGAAATGGCGTCAGAGTTAAAAAACAAGCGGCAATCGCAAGCTGTTCCGAAACACGCTGTTACAATGGCATGTCAGAATAATAAACTGATCAATCACAGAGTACACTGCATACTTGACTCCAAAATTGACCGTAAACCACTTACAGCAGTAACGTCGTTATTACTCTTATTTCTTTTCGCATCAATAGTTTATGCCGCCAGTATAATCACACGTAAGCCAACAGATGCCGAGCGGATATTTCCATTCGCAATTTGCAAATCGGATATCGAATCGGTAACTCTTTCTGGTAAAGTTCTAATGCCTGATGGTTCACCTGCTAAAAAAAGCTATTTTTGTCTTGCCGAAACCGTTTATTATGCTCCAAAATACTCTTTTGTACATTCTTCTAATGGTCACCAACAAGGAAGCTGGTCTGAACAAACTGGAGAAGATGGTACTTTTAAGTTTAAAGCGACTGCAGGTTCAAATGCCTTCATCATTGCGGGCACATCAGAAACCATAAATAGCCGAGCACATGTAATATACGGCGATCATGACAGGCCAAAGATGTACGTTTCACCTCCTTTATCATTATCCCCACAAGAGAATAATAATGAAGAAATTGTGTTGCAATTGGAAGAAGCTACACTATTAACGGGAAAAATTTTATACGCCAACGGAGAACCCGCTGCTCAAGAATCAGTCGGTGTGGTACAATATGTTAAACCGGTTCACGGTGCCAACATTCCAAGTGTACAAAACATGTCGTATATAAAATATGATGTTACAACAACTAGCAGCGGCAGATTCACGTTTCCGCTTTGGGCTGGAAATTTCACAGTATTTACCGGTGGCACTCCTTGGTCAGAACCGATTACGCAAAATGTCACTTTGGAAAAAGGCAAAACAGAATATATTGAATTTATTTTTCCAACAACACTTAGTGTCCGATTTGAAAAAGAAGATGGCTCTGAAATCGACGGACTCAATGTTAAACACCTTGTCCAATATGTCCCTTCGTGGAGTAAATCTTCGTCGCATCCGATTGACACCGAGATAATTGATATTTTCGACTCATCGTATGACACCATTGTAAGAGGTGAAAAACAGAAACTGCCTGATAGTTTTATGATAAATCTATGCCCTAAGGATAATTACATCGTCGCAATAACAAATGATAATGAATACGGTATCATGCAACGTATTGATTCTGGCATGATGGATAAAGAGCATACAATTAAGTTGCTGCCAACAGTTTCAGGAACAGCAAAACTAACTGATGCCACCGGAAAGCCATTGCGGAACCAGGAAGTCTCAATTATGTTACGAAACATGGCCGTTGAGCGTAATGGCGATTTTTCTATGAAAGATACATCTTTGAGCAAATGCACAACTATTAACACAGACAAAGATGGAGTCCTCGAATTTAAAGTGCCGATACAAAGTGATAACAGCAAAGGTGTTACATTCTTCTTCGAAAAAGGCGATCAAAATGGATGTGGCGGTTTAACATACCGACCAGGCAATTGGTTTATAAGTAACACTTATTGGAAAAAATACAACGGATTTTCGCCGCCAACAACAAGCAAGAGCCTTGATTTGGGTGAAATGCAAGTCGAAAGTCACATCAGCTATGACACCAAAACAAATTGATCGAAAGTTTTATCTACAAGACGCCGTAACAGTTGCACGTCAACTTTTAGGCAAACGGCTTGTTCACCGCGCACCTGAAGGGGAAACATCCGGTATCATTGTTGAAACCGAAGCATATGCTGGTCATGCTGATGCTGCGTGTCATTCTTATTTACGGAAAGGACCAACCGGAGAACACCGCACAAATATCATGTTTGCACAAGGCGGATTCTCTTATGTGTACCTGATTTACGGCATGTACAACTGTTTTAACGTTGTAGTTAACATCGAGGGTAATCCTGAAGCAGTTCTGATTCGTGCGGTTGAACCTGAAAATGGTGTCACACTTATGGAAAGCCGCCGCAAAATGACCGATACCCCCAAAAAACTTTGCAGCGGGCCTGGAAAACTTTGCATCGCAATGGGAATAACCCGTTCGCATTACGGTGTTGATTTATGCGAAAAAACATCTTTGTTCATAACACACGGGAACAATATTTCCGAAAGCGAAATTCAGGCGACACCACGTATCAACGTCGATTACGCCGGTGAAGCAAGCGAATACAAATACAGATTTGTTATTGAAAACAGCCCGTTTCTATCAACAAAAAAATTCGTCGTGAAGAAATAACCGTCAAGAAACAACAGCGAGATACACTTATTCACGCTAATGTAATATTTGTCACATCTTATTATTTGACAACATATTACGAAATTCCGCCACCACAACTCCCGGATCAAGAGCATCCAGAACGGCTGAACCAACCGCGACTCGTTTGATACCGGCATCAACGACCAATTGTACATTTTCCAAAGTGATACCGCCAATTGCGAAAGCTGGGACCGCCAGTTCATCTGCTACTTCACGCAGAAATTCCGTTCCAGGAAAATCTGTGAAGTTTTTTGTAGAAGACGGAAAAACCGGTCCGACACCAATGTAATCCGCCCCGTCAAGAACAGCTTTTCTGGCTTGGTCGATATTGTGCGTTGACAGTCCAATTAGCATATTGGCGCCGTTTTTGGTGTCACTACTTCCTTTTCCTGAACCGGAACCTGATAAAAGAAAAGCCCTTACTTCTCTGATCGGAAGTTCATCCTGTCCGAGATGCACACCGTCAGCACCAGAAATTTTTGCAATATCCGGGCGGTCATTCATAATGAAAAGCGTTTTCGTGCCGGCTGTTAGCTTGCGGAGTGTTTTTGCATACTCAAGAAGCGTTTTGTCGTCAACGTGTTTGTCTCGCAACTGAATAACATCAGCACCCGCAAGTACAAGCGTACGTATGAGTTGCACAAATTCGCTTTCGCTATCTCGGCAGTCAGTTAACACATACACTGCGGCATCTTTTAGTCTTGAGCTTGACACATCGGTCAGTGACACCACTTTATGTAATGTGTAACTGCGGTAACGGAGCTGTTCGAGCCCTTGCGCCAGTTTTACGGAGATAACTTTTGTAAATTCCTCCAGACTTCGTAACGATTCCTGTAATCGTGAAAAATTTGACGCCAAAACATCACACAGCGACTCGCGACAGTATTCGTTTTGGCCAGTGATTGTGGTGCCAACGTCTGATTCGGTGTCACGGCAAACAAGACGATCCCGAATCGGAAGTTCACGAATCAGCGACGAGAACTCATGGCGAAATTCCTTCAGCAAAGTTGTCAAATATGAGTCGTCAAGAACGAAGCGGACATAATCTTCAATGACACGAATTGCTTCCTGCGCCCTATTTGCGGACGCGTCAAGCAATCGCAAAAGATTTGGTTCAGTGACACCATTTGTTTCAGCCAAGGTCGAGCACGCCGATTCTTTTGACTCTCTATTTTCAAATGTCGAATTGATATTTTCTAAGCGGCATGATTTTTTTTCGAGTTTGCGATCCTTGCCGTTTGACTCTGAGTTGTTAATACTATTACCGCGACTCAAAGTCTGAATTGGTGTCAAATTATCCGAAACCGTATTCTGGTCTTGTGCAGATTCCGACTCATTTCCTTGACCGGCTACAGATTCTTGAGATGACACCGGTTCCCGGAAAGAATATTGCGTTTCGATTTTTGTGTAAATTGCGGCTGGTTCAAAGCCCTGATCACGCAGCCACTGGCCAACACCGAGATTATCTTCTGAGAGTGACACCGCAAGAAGTAAGTGTTCGGTTGCAAACAGAAATGTCGGATCAATAAAACCATACTCATGATTCGGTTTGACACGCATTAGCATCCCGCCGGCACCGAGTACCATTGAGGTGTCAAGTAAGTCCGAACTTTTTTTCACACGGTTTAAGACT
>JBOFQC010000274.1:0-7756 GCA_051660725.1 Thermoguttaceae bacterium | reverse complement strand
GTGTGGGAAATCGCACCGTGGGTGGTCAAAAAAGTTGGTCCAAGCGTCGTAGGTATTAAAACGGCAGGGGCAAAACCGGTCCCTGTTCCCATGCGTGGACCACGTGGTGAAAATCTTCGCATAGAGTACGAGCCGATTTTCGGTGAAGGGTCGGGCGTAATTGTTGACAAAGACGGTTATATTATTACGAATTACCACGTGATAGCGACTGCTCAAGCTGTGCAGATTCGGCTCAGCGACGGAAGAACGGTTGAAGAAGATAAAGTCCAACTTATCGGGTTTGATGAAGCAACCGACTTGGCGGTTCTAAAAATTGATGTTTCCGACCTTGAAGCAATTGAATGGGGAAACAGCGATGACGTGGAAGTCGGAGAAACCGTACTCGCGATTGGTAATCCGTTCGGACTGTCACACACTGTAACGCAAGGTATAATAAGCGCAAAGGAACGGTATAGTCCGCTTCCAGAAGGACCAATGGTTCAGGAATTTTTGCAGATTGACGCCGCAATAAATCCGGGCAACAGCGGCGGACCACTTGTAAATATTCAAGGTGAACTGATCGGAATTAACACCGCGATTTACGGTGAAACGTACCGAGGCATTGGATTTGCGATTCCAAGTTCACTTGCTCGAAAAGTGTACGATCAGATAAGAAAAACACAAGGAAACGTCAAACACGGTTACATGGGCGTTGAACTCGAGCCGCTTTCGCAGTCTTTTGCAGAAAAAAATAAGCTCAGCGTCGCAAAAGGTGCAGTAGTTCGAGGCGTTTATGATAGATCGCCCGCCGCAAAAGCAGATATTCTGCCGGGTGACGTTATTATTAAATTCGGTTCGCACGACATTGACACCGTTGTGCAGCTTACGCACCAGATAATTCTTACGCCGCCGAAAACAACCGTTGAGGTTACGCTCATTCGCAAAGGTGAAACCTTGCAGAAAAACGTCACTCTTGGCGAAAGAAGAATGAGATGATTTTTTAGGCGTTGGGCGTTGGGCATTAGGTTTAGCTTTTTTGTTTTACACCTAATGCCTAAAGCCCAATGCCTAATGCCTTCTTCTAACTTATTTTTCTTTCATTTCGGCGAGTTGTAGAATCAGGTACGTTATATAACCGAGTATAATAAGTCCGATTGTGAACAGAATATACGCGGCAGGCCACGAAAGACCGAAATCTTCCCGTGCAAATACAGTGTATTCCGACATGCCGAACATGCCGGCAATTACGTTTAGCGGCAAAAACACGATTGAAATAACGGTCAGCCGCTTCATCAGTATGTTCAAGTTGTTATTCACAACTGACGCTCTCGCGTCGGTCATACTGGACATAATGGACGAGTAGATTTCCGCTTGCTTATAACACTGGGAATTGTCGACCACAACGTCTTCGAGCAGTTCGTTATTTTCAATGGTGAATCCGATTCTGGCCGTGTAACCGCGTAACTTTTCGAGCAAAACGCCGTTTGCGGATATTGCGCTTAGATAATACGTCATACTTTTATCCAAGCGGAACAAATTCAGGAGGTATTCGTTACTCATTGATCTTTCGATCTTTTTTTCCAATTCGTCAACCATTGTACTGATTGCCCGGATGTGGCCGAGGAACTGCGAAATCGACCGAGCGATAATCCGAAGAAAAAGTTCGTGCAAATCTTTCAGATTCTGCATATCTTTTCCAGTAGAGTACAAAGGAGTTTCGTTCATTGAAACAACAACGAGTCGGTTTTCAAACAGGTAGATACCAACGGACGAAATCCTGAAAAGAAAATTATCTTCAGCCGAGTAGTTTTTCGGACGCTTGAAAATGACGGCAATGTGATCCGGCTCGAACTCGATACGAGAAAGCTCGTCCGGGTCCAAGGCACTACCAAGAGTGTGCTCGTCGAGTCGTAAATCGTTAATCAAAAACGACTTTTCGTTTTCGTCCGGGTCGTTGTAGATCAAAATTTCCGCATCGGGATCATTTGTAGCAACTAACTTTCCGTCAATTATTTCGAAGTTTTTTCGCATTTTCAAACGTAAGAAAAGTTGTTTATGTTTTAAGCAAAAGCTACTGTCTTATGCCTAGATATACTGTTCAACGGCAATAAAGTTACCTTTCTAACGTTGTGAAAAAAGGAAGGTTACCTTTCTTGACCAACGAAACCTTGGAAAAGGAAGCCGACCAACGGGAGGCGGAACACTTCACGCGAAGCGCATCGCCATGCCGTGCTACGGTATATTTCTGTATACCGAAGCAAGTAACTTAACACTGCCGCCTTACTTCCCGGAGTAAGGCTTCATGGCTAACTGAAAGAACGGCATAACCGATTTCGACTGATAATTTCAGACAGGGTGAATTATATCCGATTTAACAGGATTTTCAAGGCGGGAGCAGTCAGATTAACGAACACAAACTGTGCATTGCCAAAAATTATATTTAGAAACCGAGCGGAACTTCTTTATTGATTGGCACCTCAATGATCTCGGTTTTCTCGTATGCTTCGACCTTGATAATAATGGTGTCATGTTTTCCGGCAAGCATGAACCACGTCGTATATTCAGATGATGGGCCGAACATGCCACGCATGGAACCTCCGTAATCGTAATCCAATTCCTTACCTTTTGAGTCGCAGAACACAAATTGTCGGAAAGCTGATAACGGAACTTTTGAGACTACGCCGATGCCAGTGATTTCTTTTGGTTTGGCGTCTTTGGAATCTAAAAATAAATAGCCCATATTATCGCCTGCATTCGCGTTTTCTTTTATTTCGATTTTTTGCCCGTCAACGGAAATCGTCCCTTTTTTAGTCGAAACATCTTTGAACTCCAGCTCTTTTGAACCAGTACCACACAGCAAGCCTACTGTTCCGGTCAATTTAACTTTATTTGCGCCGATTGTGGGACGGTTGTAGCCGTTAAAATCAATCAGAATCCACTTTCCCCCGTTTTCGTCCAATAACTTTTCATTAACAGCGGGAGTGAAACCGGCCCGGCCTTGTTTTTGGAGATTGTTTTGCTTGTCGTCCGTAAAAGATGTTATTTTGGATGTTTTTTCATCCATTTCGATAATCGTCGCATCTGAGCAGGTCAGCAAAAGTGTCACCGTTGTCCCATCTGGGGAACCGCTCCACATTTGCATGTGCATTTGCGTTTCGTTATTCGAGTCACTGTTCGGAAGCGGTTTCTTGATTGCAATTGCTTGAATTTCAACTTTTACCGGTCCGTCTTCGGCAATTGGGGCATCCGTTTGTGATTGAGCATTAATTCCAATATTGTTTTCAATACTGTTTCCGGCGTTTTGCTTCAGGAAATCCTGATCTTCTGGTGAAAGCTGCGAAATTTTTACCGTGGCGACTGCGCCGTTAGCACGTTTTAATTTAACTTCTGTGTCTGATGATTCTACAAGTTCGGCAGTAAGTTTTCTCCCTGATTTATCGGTCCAGACCCGTGTTTCGGAAACCCCTTTGTTAATCGCTACAAATAAAGCTATAAAGATAACCAGTAACGAGAAATTTACTTTTTGCATTTTTGCCTCCATTATACCTTTTATGCAGTTATATTAAACTGTTTCCCGGTACAAATTACATGTTTTCAAATGTAGGCAATTTGAATATCGCAGCACCAAACGTTGAAAATCCGGGAAATGAGTCGACCAATTAACGCCCCGACGGCAGGTCGTTCACACCTGAACGGCAGGTCACGGGAGGTGTGACACTATCTGCGAAGCATGGAAAAATACCGTTGAACTGTAATCAGTATACCATTTACGGTTTGTCTTTTCAATTCACGGTTTTTCTTTTGGATTTACGGTTTATCTTTTCAATTCAAGAGTTGCCCAAAGACTGGGGTCCTGGTCGTGCGGAAAAGGTTGTCCGACCACAAACGCTTGATTACCGAGTTCCTGATCGACTATGAAATAATGGAATCCGATTAGCGAATACTCGAGCGGATCATAGCCGGTAAAAGCGTCGGCTGGAATCGTCGCATCCAAACGATAACCGGTTTTAAGCAGCTCTGTTTGCACCGCGATTCGTTCAACAGGCACGGAGTTCGGATGTCCTTTGGCACGGTGTATCGGAAACCACAAAACGGCAGGAGATTGCGAATCCGAGCCGTTACCGAGCGGTAAAAAAGCGAGTCGGTGACAGAATCTACTCGCACGGTGTACGTTACGCACATCTCTGGTGTCAATGCACAGCTGAATTCCTTCGCTGTCTTCCGGGTGCGTCAGACGGCACCACGGTCCACGCTTTTTCCCTTTGATTTCAACTGAAAAAGAAAGCCCCTGTTCGTTCCACGCAATTCGGAAATCAACCCCGGACGTTGATTGAACCGCTGTTTCCATTTGCGAAAGGCTCGGAAGTCGGTAAGTTTCGTCAAGCAGAGTACCGGTTCGCGGAGCCCACAACTTGGATGTGTATTTACACGGTATATTGTAGCGGAAAAAAAACCGCTTGGGTATGTCAAATGTTTGCAATTTTCTGGTTGATTATAGAATTATACCGAAACGCGGCATGTTGAGTATAAACCCACATCTATTCATTTTCTTCAACTGCTTGTTCAGCAGGTTGTTCATTGTTTTCTTCCGCTTCAGAGGACGCTTCATGTTCTTGGGCGTTTTCGGCGGCGGGTTCTACATTCACGGATTCTGATGTAGGATTTGGTTCCGCATGTAATTCAGTTTCGGGGGCTGGTTCAGATTTTTGTTCTGGTTCATTCTTCAACTCTGATTCGGGTTTCTGTTCCGGCTCCGTTTTCGGCTCGGGTTCGTCAGACACCGGAATCGCAGGAAACATTCCTTCCTGTCCGGGCAATGTGGGAGCGTTAAGTTCCTTTATTTCAGGGAACTCATTCAGGTCAGGAAATTCGTGGTATTCCGGCGTAAGATCAATAGTGGAACTGGTGTTGTCAGTTTTCGGAGCAATAATGGTGTCATAACCTGGACGAACTTTTTTGAAAACATCGTCGGCCACAACGTAAAACCAATCCGCGAACCGTTTGTTCAAGGCTTCGGACACTTGTTTTCCTGCTTCGGTTTCTTCCTGATACCTGTCAATTAATCTTGCGTTTAATTTTTCGACTTCTTCGAGTTTCGCTTTTGCATCAGCAATTGCGGCTTCGTCTACACCTTCAGCTCCTTCCGCCGGCACCTCTGGAAGTGGCAGAAGCTCCGGTTTTGCAATAATTGATTCGTCGAACTCGGTTAAAATAAATAGGTAACGATTAACCGAAACCTGAGTTGTGCCGTCTTGTTCATTTTTCTGCGATTCACCGGGCAAACCGGCAAGGCGTCCGAATCGGAGTATATATTTGACGCCATTTTTCATCATAATATATACTTCACCATTACTGGAATAGATGTTAACATTTTCCTGTTTCGAATCGTCATTTGTCTGTTCGCTGAGAAAATAAAAACCACGCATTGCTAAAGATTCGAATATTTTCGGCTCTTTTTCAATCATTTCCATATTGAGCGGTTTCGACTCACGGAGCGGCGACGCCAAAAATCCCTGTTTACGGAACACATTTACAATTTTCAAGTCGTCCAAAGCGTCAACCATTTCGGTTAGGGCCTTGTCGGATATTTCCTCGTTTTCAGAAAGCGGGACATCCATTAAATTTCCGCCCCGCTCCATTTTCATTGAACCGAGGTTCCAGCGTTTGCCTGCAGGTTCTGACGAGTTGTAATCGAGCTGGAACTCTCCACGGTGTTGACGGGAAATATCTCCATTCGTAAAATCGATATCAAGCGCATAATCTTTGATTTCAATTTTACTCACATCCATTGTTTGAATGTCGAGCAGGTTGCGCTGAATCCAATCTTCAAAGTTAGTCGAAAGCTTACTAGGAGATATTTTCACTACGTAAATGTGAGGCTGCTCCGGGATTCTTACGTACCGCAGTTCCGGGTTGGTTTCGACCTCTTTTCCGATTATGAGCGAAGCAAGTTCCTTGTCGTTTTCGCCCCAACATGAGATTTTTACGCCGACACCACTGCTTGACGTTGCGTCGGACGCAGTCGGATCAACGACGCCAAAAGTCGAAAAGACGGAATTAAGCGATTCGGTCTTAGTGCCAGTGCCGGAAGCGTTTACGCCTTTTTCGGCGTTTTCGGCAACTACAGAAAGCACTTGCAGACCGATAAGCGAGTTCGCTACCTGCTCCATTTGGTTCTGGGCGTCGCTCGGATAATTATCATGTGAAGGAATGACCCAACGTCCGTTAAGTTCGGCAACCTTAAATTTGTCGAGTTCGCCGTTTTTGGGGTTGATTTTTTGGATTTCGAGCGTTTTGATTTCGAGCGGATCGGTAAACTTTTCGAACAGGTCTTTTCCGACGATTTGGTCCGGCGAATCGTTAATCGGAGCCGGCTGCAAAAAATACGCTGCCGCACACAAAACAACTGCGATTGCTACAAAAATCAGGGTCTTATTCGATTCAGGCATTGGTGTTTGACGTTAGACTTGAGACGTTAGACGTTAGATTTGAGACATTAGATTTTGGCAACTTATGTTTACAAACTTAATTGGCGGTTTATTTCTTCCAGACGTCATGGAGCTGTTCCGGTCGGATTTGGGGCAAATTCAGTTCATTCTGTTCGTTTTTACGCTGTTTTGGGTCCAACGATTCTTGCGAAGCGGCTGTATGTAAATCATCAATATGTGCTGCCGAAAACCAAAGTGTAATCAATGTAAAAAACGTTATTGCTAAAACCAGATATGCTACGGGCCCTCCAATCTGTATCACAAATATTGCATAAGCCAAAGCGAGTATACAGCCATTTACCCAAAACAACACGACCAGCGACGTGGAACACCTCGACGTAATTGCGAGGTATGTATTTACTCCAAATGGGATCATCAATACCAATCCAAAAGTTATTGTATCATAATATTCACACGTTTTGCACGCAATTAGCAAAACAATTACAACTGTAATCAGCGAAAAAATAACCGAAAACAACTTGTTTACATTATTCATGTTTTCACCCAAAGCTCCCTTGGTGTCATTTATAATGAGAACGTAATTCTTTTCTAATTTGTGCTACAAGTTCGTTTACATCCTCTTCTGAGTTTAAACCAACACGTTTGGCTTCTCCTTTCATGCCATAACAAAACTCGTTCAACGCTTCAGAACTATTTCTGCAAAGTATAGGCACAAAACGGCTCATTATTTTTTATCTGCATCTCTTGTGTGATCGTTTTAATCTCCAATGTATATTCGAATATTTTGGGCAAATTCAACACAACGGGGTCCCGGTTGATTTTAAGCTTGCTTCGAGTTCCATGAGCCATTTTTCGAGTTCATTTTGTACTTCATCATCAGGAATACCCAAACCGGCATCAAGTCGTTCAACTGCCGCTTTAAGGCGTACCTCCTCTGCTGGTGTTAAAATATACATGATTATTCCTTTTATTCTTTTATCCGCTAACCAATATCAACGATTATGAAACGTGCGGAAGCGGTTTTGCGTTTTGCGTTCTTCGGTGATAAGTTCGGCAACTTTTTCGGCAAGGCCTTCAAGCGACAACATTTGAGATTCTTTTTCCCAACGCCATTTCAGCTCGACCTTTCCTTCAGCTAGTCCTTTTTCGCCTAGCACAATGCGGAGCGGAAAACCGACCAAATCGGCATCCTTGAACTTTACACCGGGTCGCTGGTCGCGGTCATCCAAAATGCAGTCCACGCCAGCCGCTATTAACGAATCGTGAATCTCATTCGCAAGTTTCATTGTCGGTTCGTCGTACACTTTGATCGGGCACACCACAACTTC
>JBOFQC010000273.1:0-10849 GCA_051660725.1 Thermoguttaceae bacterium | reverse complement strand
CAGAGTAAAAGTCGGGAGTCTTCCGTTACAGTCGTCCAAATCTTGGAAATGCCGGGAATTTTTTTAGAAACGCGTTCTATTATGTTTTGAAAAAGAACAGGATGTTCTCGCTGAAGATACTGCACAACATTTGCGAGATTTTCACCGCGTGAACTTAAATGCTGCTGCGGGCCTGACGGAGGGAGACCACGTGCCGCATTTGGCGAAAAAAAGCAAAGATACCAACCGCTTAAGTAATCGCGAAAAGAAACAATATCAGGATAATCCGAGAAATTTCCCAACGACGCCAAAGCAAGGATCCGATTATCCGTAAGATTTACGTCGGTTACTGTATGCGTTTTTAAATGGATAACTTTTCCTTTGCCCCCTTTCATGAAGAAGTTCATCAGGTCGTGTTCTTCCGGGTCGGGATCAAGGTGCGAAAGAGTTTCTGAAAACACGAACGGAACACCGTATTCGTCAGCGGTAATAATTAGCGAGTATAATATTTCGCCGTACTGCACTTCGAACTGTAACAATCCGTCTGAGCCGTGAGAGACGATTCGGGAAAATCCGCCGCGTTTTTTGCATGCGGTTTCGACGCCAAATTTAAGAGAGTCGACAATAAACCCGAAAGCGTCGAATAAAGTACTTTTGCCGAACCCATTTTTCCCGATCACAACCGTAAGGGGTGTCAAAGGTTGCGGCCTTTGCGGATAAACATCATCATCGTATTCGACATTGGCAAACCGCGGATCGGTTTTAATCGCTCCGATTACAATATCTCGCAGGACGCGGTAATTACGTACTCTAAAGCCTTCTATCATTGGCATTGCGTCCTCCCCTATTCGTACACAGTAAAAACTCCGATTTGCCGTTCACAGTGATACATATTATACGAACAATTGAAATAATACAAGATGTCGTTCAAGTGGCGAATGAAAACTGATGCGGCAATAAAACCCCTGAGCTTGTTAAAAAAAATATATACATAATAAAGATATTGTATACGGCTATAAAAACGGTTATATTTTATTGTGTACTTTCTGTTTTTGTTTTTCTAAATATTCATCTATTTAGTTATAATTATTTATTAAAAATGTTTTTACTAGAAAATTACAACGTAGCGGTTTTATTTTGCTTCATAACAATGTTATGTTGGGGATCGTGGGCAAACACACAAAAACTGGCAGGCAAAACCTGGCGTTTTGAGCTTTTTTATTGGGACTACGTGATCGGTGTCTTTATACTGTCACTTGTTTGCGCTCTCACGGCAGGCAACATGGGCTCGGAAGGACGTGGCTTTTTTGCCGACTTGTCACAAGCAAGCGCAAGTTCGGTTGGCTGGGCGTTTTTAGGTGGTGTCGTTTTTAACATTGCCAACATTCTGCTTGTTGCCGCAATAGCAATTGCTGGTCTTTCCGTTGCGTTTCCAGTCGGTATCGGACTGGCACTGGTGCTTGGCGTAATTTTGAATTTCATTGCGAAACCTGCGGAATCCGGTAACCCGATCTTTGTGTTTACCGGCGTCGCTTTGATAGCAGCGGCAATTATTCTAAACGCAATTGCTTACCGCCGGTTGCCGGGTCAGAATTCCGCAATTGGCACCAAAGGGCTCGTGCTTTCGATTATTTGCGGTATTTTGATGTCAACTTTTTACTACTTCGTGGCAAGTTCGTTGGCGCAGGTCGAAATCAAGGATTTCTTCGATTCAACAAAAGTCGAGTATACGCCAACAGTTACCGCAGAAACACTGAAAAACGGTGTACTCGAAGCAGGAAAATTGACCGTTTACACAGCGAATTTTATTTTCGCTCTCGGAATACTTCTGAGTAACTTTATAGTGAACACAATTGTCATGAAGAAGCCGTTTGTCGGCACGCCAGTCAGCCCGACAGAGTATTTTAAAGGGACGTCAAAAGATCACCTCTGGGGCGTAATCGGCGGTTGCATCTGGGGAGTCGGGATGTCGTGCAATATTGTCGCGTCAAGTGTCGCATCGCCTGCAATTGCTTACGGACTCGGCCAAGGCGCAACTTTGGTTTCCGCGATTTGGGGCGTTTTCATCTGGCGTGAGTTCCGCAGTGCTCCGGCCGGCACGAACAAGCTTTTGGCACTCATGTTCCTTTTCTTCTTCGTCGGCCTCGCGCTGATTATTTACTCGAAAGTGTAAGAGTTGTTAAATCAACTTTTCGATTTCGTCGCAAATATTATTCGCTTGTTCGGCTGTTTTGGCCTCGGCAATAATCCTTATAATCGGCTCCGTGTTGCTTGGACGAATAAGAGCCCACGCGTCGTCCCAATCAATACGAAGTCCGTCTTGGCGGTCGCATTTCTGCTGCGAAAAACGTTTTTCAATCATATTTATTGCAGACGGAACCCGATCAAACGAAACCGCCAATTTCCTCTTGATTATCGAATAGCTCGGTAATTCGTCAGTTAGCGAAGAAATACTTTTTTGGCGGACAACCATTGCGTCGAGAATCTGAGCCATTCCGACGAAACTGTCGCGAACCCATCCGACTTGCGGGTCAATTGGTCCGCCGTTTCCTTCACCGCCGAACATTGCTTCGCTTTCTAACATCAGATCGACGACATTTGCTTCGCCGACCGGACTGCGAAGAATCGGCACACCGTAATACTCGGCAATATCCTGTGTCATACGGCTCGTGGCGCAATTAATCACAATTGGCCCTTTTCTACGCTTTCGTGCCACGTGATTACGTAAAATATGTTCGACGCAAAGCGCAACGGTATACTCTTCACCAATGTACCGGCCCGTTTCGTCAATAATTGCCAAGCGGTCCGCATCGGGGTCCTGACAGAATCCGATATCGGCACCAGCACTTTTCACTTTTTCACAAACGGAAACCAAATTTTCCTGGATCGGTTCCGGTGTATGTTCGAAAAAACCGTCCGGCTCGCCACCAAGCATGATTATTTCGCAGCCGAGTTCCTGAAGCAGCAATTTTCCAAGCACACTTCCCGCTCCGCGATTCGAGTCGAGCAGCACTTTGAATTTCCTTTTACGAATTCCTTCAACGTCAATTGTTGGCAGCACTTTATTCAGATGCTCGGAAGTCGTATCTGCACAAATGCTTTTTTTGCCTAACTTATCAAACGCAGCCCAATCCGTGCGGCCCCGTCTGTACCGATTCAGCACATCGGTTCCCGGCCCTTTTGGAATGACCCGCCCTTCAGCGGAAAAGAGTTTGATACCGTTATATTCGCTTGGATTATGAGAAGCGGAAATCTGAATTCCGCCAGCTCCTTTTAACGACCTGATCAGGATTCCAGTAGTCGGCGTGGCGGCAATTCCGGCGTCAATTGTGTCCCGTCCGACAGCGTTCAGACCAGCATGAATTGCGTCGGCAAGCATTGCGCCGGTTGGTCTTCCGTCTCGTGTTACAACAAAAGGACCGGGCGGTGTCTCTGCCGAAAACGCACAGACGTATTTAATCGCCACATCGGGAGTCAAGGTTTCCCCAATTATTCCACGTAGACCTGAAACACTGATTATTAGTTCCATGAGTATTTTTATTATACGTTAGGTTTCAGACGTTAGATTTCAAATACAGACAGGTAGACGCCGGATACTTAAATCTGTCATCTAACGTCTAATATCTAATGCCTCTTTACAACTCTTTTCGCATTGCTGCCACGCTAAAACGCACGGAAAGGTACGTTTCGAGTACGGCAGCAGCTGGAGCACGGAACAATGTTTTGCCAACAGAGCTGAAAACACGTCCTTTCTTTATCTTTGCCAAAGCGTCGTCACGCCAACGGTTGATTAGCCGGCGACTACGAACATAACGGTGCGTCAACTCTTCGTATCTGGAAATCAATTTGTTGTTAACGAAATCCTGCGTTTCGTAAAGTAACGATTTATCCGGCGGACTCGTTTCAATCGCGGTAATCTGTTCTTCAATTTCGTTGACGACTTCTTCGATTAGTTCCGCTTGTTTCTTTTCTGCTCGGCCAAGTTTACTACCGAACGATTGCTTCATGTTTTTCAGAGCCTGAGCGGTACTGGTCAATATTCCACGAATTTCCTGAATCGCGGTATCACAACGGCCAGACCAGTTATACTGGGCAATTCGTTCCTGAAGCGCACTCCAACGCAAACGGAGCTGAGTCAGTGCATTCCAATCACTGCCAGGTGACGTTTTTTGCGAAACCTGTTCAAGTGGAATGACCAACTGCGTCTGCTCCTCGTTGCCTTCAGACGATATAACATTTTGTAATTCCAGATTTTGCAGCTCCGCATTTTGTATTTGTAAAGACAAAACTTCCGGCTTGCGGGTAAGGAACCAAATCTCCTGAAACTCGAAAAACAATCTTGTGTAAGAACCCGCATCAAGCACAAATTCTTTTGCCCAACGTGCGGCAAATCGGAACAAGCCTTCTTTTTTCTGGCCCGGCCGCCTTTCAAGTCGGTTTTTGACGCGGAAAAATCCGGTCATCATTGGGTGCGTGCCAGAAAACACGCCCGAATATCTGTACCAAATCAGGTTCCAAAACATCAACCAATAATGTTTTCTAGCGACACGGCGTAAAATAGTTGTGCAGTGCTCTTTCGTATAAAATTCACTGTACGCTAATTTTGTCGCGGCATTCCATTCCTCCGCTGTCATTTTCGGATGCTTGGAAGCAGCGTGGAACGAATCGTAATTGTTCAGGTCGGGATCAAGTTCGTCACCTCGCTGCACCATTTCGTAGTGGTCAACCGAGCCAGGAAGCGGTGTGAGCATGAAAAACGACGCGAGATCAACTCCGACGTGGTCACGTAAGAATTGCACATCGCTTTTCACCGACTCCAGTGTGTCGTGCGGAAAACCAATTATGTAACCGACGTGAACCAGTATTTCGTTGCTTTGCCACTTGCGAACCATTTCCCGGTACTCGTCGACGCTGTTTTGAACTTTTCCGGCTGCTTTGAGATTTTCCGGATTAACGCTTTCCATTCCGATGAAAACGCTACTGCATCCGGCTTCTTTGGCTTTTTCGACGAAATTAGGAATTTTGCTCGATTTGGTATCAACTTGCATCATGAAGCCGATATTTTTTCCCTCTTTCCGCATTTCGATTATACCGTCAAGTATTTCGGACCAAACTTTATTTCTGGCAAAGTTATCGTCGGTGAAGAAAAACCTTTTAGCCCCTTTTTCGTAATTGCTACGAATCGTATTCAGCACATTTTCAGCGGTTCGGCACCGCATTTTCCTTCCTTGCACATTTATCACGGTACAGAAAGAGCAGCCGTAAGGACAACCGCGGCTGGAATCAATCGTGGCCCATTTTGCTCCGAAGTGTTTGAGATAAAGCGGATCAGCCTGCGGAAGCGGCACATCCTCAATTGACGGAGCTTTCGGAAACGTGTAAATAGGCTTCAAGTTGTCGTTGAGAGCATCTGCGTACAGGTCCCGAAGCACGCCGGGCGTTTCCGATTCGCCGCAAATGAGAGTGACACCTTGGTCGACCAATTCCTGAAGTTCGGGGGTCAAATTACCGAACAGGGCCAAAACGCCACTGACGTGAAAGCCGCCAATCATTGAGTCGACGCCAAGTTTTTTGAATTCAACGGCTATTTCAGCGGCACGCGGAAATTGACCGGTTTGGACGCCGACGAGGCCGACCACGACTTTTGTGTCTGGTCGCGAGTTTAACTTGGCAATCTTCTTGAATGGGATTTTCTGAACGCAATCGTCGTAACACCTGATTCGAATATCCACTCCCGGAAACGGCTTTTCTGCCGCTAGCGATTCTGTTAAACTGCGTAAAACAGCTAGAGAATTTGAGGGGACTACTCCCCAAATATATCTTTTCACATACCCTTCGTCGTCATAGCGTGAAGGCGCGATGTATACGATTTCGAGTGTTTTTTTCATTGTGGATTTTTTAGATTAGCATTTCGTTTAGCCGCTGATCCTGGAACAGCGTTCCTTTAAACGTTACGTTGTATTTGTCTTGTCCGCATCAATAATAATTTCCGAAAAAAGCGTTTTCCACACAGTGACAAGCAAAAGCAGTACAAGATCGGCACACCAGATAATAAAAAAAGCAGCAGTTGTCATGTCGAACAACTTCACAGTAACCGGGTCTCCGAACTTTTCCAGAATTCTGGAAAAGAAGAAAAGCAGAGAACAGCCAAGCGGAAGCAAGGCGGCTACGATGAGTAAAACGACAAGAAACAACTGCCGACTTTTTTTTGACATTTTCATGTTAGACTCCAGCCATATTATACTGTTCGCAGTCAATAAGTTGAAGTTTGATCAATAGCAAACTCTTGCTTTTACTGGAATAGTCAAGCAAGAAAAAATTGCCGTTTCATGACCAAGCATGGTATAAAATCCGGGTACTTAATACTGAAACCATGCAACGCAAAACTTACCGCAAGACGAAACATTTTCCGCATTCACGGCAAGTTCTGAGTCCGAACCCGGTTCGGACCTAAAACGTGAAACACTGAACCATTCACAAGACAAAATCGGGGCGACAGGATTTGAACCTGCGACCTTCTGACCCCCAGTCAGACGCGCTAAACCAGGCTGCGCCACGCCCCGAGTTTTTTGTTGCCACGACCTTAAAATTTCGCATAAACAAAAACAAACAATGATTATTCCATGTTTGGCTATTTTTTCAACCCCCCGTACCAAAGTGGAAACAGTAAAATTTTATGTTAGAATAGACACTGGAGCATACAAATTTTGACCAGAGGTTACATTTATATTAAATGCGGCAACAATACCTAAGCGGCACTTACGGCTGTACAATCGTAAAAACCCGCAATTTGCCGACTAGTGTGAATTATTTTGTCCAACATGTAGATAATCTTTTTTATAGGGCACTTGTGCGCAGGATAAAAATGATTTTGATAATTATAAGGATTGGGCAGAGATTTTTCATTATCAATTAAGAAGTTTGCGTAATTTTGGTTGGCTTACGCGATTATAAAAGTTATAATATACCGTAGCACGGCAAGGCGGTGCGCTTCGCGTGAAGTATATCACCTCCCGTTGGTCGGTTTAGTTTCCCGTGATTTTGTGGGTTGGATTGTTATTATATTCACAAATCCCATTATTGGAAAATGTCAGCTTTATGACGTTGTACAGTATATAATTAAGCCGTTGTGGGTAACGTCCTGCCGTCCCAAAAAATATCAGGTTGAGTTTCACGTCGTTTAGTCGTGCTTTAAGGAGATAATACTACAATGAATACTGTAGGTAAAATTTTCATTTTCCTAATACTCGTAATGAGTATCGTCTTTATGTCGTTCGCGGTACTCGTCTATTCGTCGAGTAACAACTGGAAAACCGTTGCTGAAGAAGCGAAAAAAGCAGCGGATGCTGAGAAAGCGAAAGTTCAGCAGTTGACCGCGAAGCAGACGGAGCTGCAAAAAAATATCGAAGAGATGCTTGCAGCCAAAGCAAATGAAATCGCAGCTCTAACGACGACCGTAATGGAACTTCGTAATAAAGAAGTCATTGATAAAAATAAGATTGCCGAACTTCACAAAGAAAATGGTCTTGCTGAAACAACGGTACAACTTGCCCATAATGAAATTGAAAATATACGTGCTGAGCTAATCACCTTACGTGACAAATTCAATAAAACGCAAGAAGATTGGAACGCACTGTTTACAAGTTACGTAAAGAAAACCGACGAGGCTGCGAATTTACAGCAGCAGTTAACAAATCTTGAAGATACCAGCCGCGATCTGGTAAGAATTTTAGGTGACGCTCAGGAAGTACTTAGAAAATTCGGCTTAAAAGCTGATCCGAATCTTTACACTGGAGTTCCGCCGCATCTTGTTGCTGGTAAAGTGACCGAAGTGCGTGGCGCAAACAGTGGAAACAATGACGGATTTGTCGCCATTACGATTGGTTCCGATTCCGGACTTATGAAAGGACATCAACTTGACGTTTTCCGTAAACTTGACGGACGCGACGAATATCTTGGTGTTGTTGAAGTCGTTTTGACCGAACCAAACGAAGCTGTATGCAAAATTATTCCGGAATACCGTAAAGGAACTATTAAATCCGGTGATATTGTAACCAGCGAATTTTCACAAGAACGTCAAAAGTACCAGAAAACGAGGGATACCAATGTCGCAACCGCAAACCGCTAGTCCAAAAGTAAAAGCTCCAAAGATCAAGCCACATGCCGATGTTTACACGGTTATCCTCGCCATTTCTTTTACGGCGATGATTATCGGCTCGGTGCTTTTGTACCTCGGTGTTGCTGCTAATGCGACTCTACCGTAAGGTTTTTGCTTAACTTTTAACAATAAACTTGTCAATATTGATACCGCCGCGTAGTTCTTCCTCGAGTAGAATCAGGCGGTTTTCCAACAGTTCCAATCTTCTTTGCAGCAATGGAACGATATTTTCTTCTTCGCTGGCACGTTTTTGAGACGGAACGCTCGGATATCCCAAGTGCCGTGCAAGTGCAGCGAAAAGATACACCGGATCACGTTTTCGAGTCGCAAGTGCGATTCGTCCTTCACGTTCACCAAAAAGAATGGGCACGTCTTTTTCGCTCTTTTTTTTACGGTAATGGGCGCTTCTTACGTAAATCATGTCAGCAAAATCGACCAGCCCGATTTGTCGGCTCAACATGTCGAGCCACTCTTTCCAGGCTTGGTCGTAAACCGGGTCGCCGGATATTGCGGTTAAACCTTTATCGTAACCGAGTCGATTACGACAAACGGTTTCGAATTGGTAAAAAAACAGACCTTGCGTCGTGGCGTTTTCGCTCCGGTATTTTGCTTCCCGCTCCAAAATTTGCAGTGCGATTCGGAAGTCGAATCTTCCGGCGTCTCGTTCCGACTCTGCTATCACGAACGTTTGGAAAGACGTGAAATAATGGTTCAGCCGTGACATCGCGGCAGCTAAACCGCCGGTCAATTTCATGTCTGTCAGCAGAAAATCAATTGCAAGCGGCAACTTCGTCGTTATCAGAAGCTCGTTTCGAATCGACTGGAGTATCTCTTGCGTCGAAAAGCCGGATTGCAGCTGCTCAAGAAACGATCTGTAAAAAAACGCTTGTTCTACGTATTCATCTTTATCAAGTAACATACAACAATTGCTATGCGGCTAAAATTAACGTAACCGTTCACGGTAGAAGTTAGGAGTTGGGTGAACAGGTGAACAGGTGAACAGGTGAACAGGTGAACAAACTTATCACTTATCACTTATCTCCTAACTCCTGTAAAAACCGTGAACGGTTGTATAAACCTTTTCATTTTATTACTTCTTCGCTTCAGCAAGGGCTGTGTAGAAGTTGTACTTTTCTTCAAGGTTTTTCTGAGCTTCGGCTTGCAACTTCGCGTGGACTTCCGGATTGATACGTCCGAGTACCGAGAAGCGGTTTTGCTTCGCTTCGAAGTCGGCAAGTGTGCCTTTCGGCTCTTTGCTCGCGAGTTCCATTGGCTTATCTTTACGTGGGTCGTAGCTGTAAAGCGTCCAGTAACCGCATGCAACCGCTTCTTTTTGCAAATCGTAAGCTGTTTCCATGTTGATACCTTGAGCGATACAGTGTGAGTACGCAATGATAAGTGACGGGCCACGATACGATTCGGCTGCACGGATAGTTTTCAGTGCGTGCATCGGATTCGCACCAAGCGCGATTTGACCGACGAACACGTTGCCGTACGACATAGCCATCATACCGAGGTCTTTTTTACGTGTCGGTTTTCCACCAGCTGCGAACTTCGCAACAGCACCGAGTGGCGTCGACTTCGAAGCCTGACCGCCGGTGTTGGAGTACACCTCGGTGTCAAGCACCAAAATGTTGATGTCACGTCCGCTGGCCAAAACGTGGTCCAGACCGCCGTAACCGATGTCGTAAGCCCAACCGTCACCACCAAACGCCCAGCAACTGCGACGCACAAGCGAATCAGCTGTGTTGAGCAGGTTCATGCCGGTTGTCGGACAGCAACCGTCCATGCTGCATTTGCCAGTGTCTTTTGCACTCTTAAGGCAACCGGCGACTTTCGCTTTGAGTTCACCGACCCATTTGCGCTGTTGTGCAATTTCAGTTTCTGTTTCCTGCTTGTTGTTCAAAATGTTGTCAACAAGTTCGGCACCGAGCTGTTCGCGTTTGCGTGTGATGATCTCTTTCGCAAATTCGCACTGCTTGTCAACGGCGAGACGGAGACCGAAGCTGAATTCGGCGTTGTCTTCGAACAGCGAGTTGCACCAGGTCGGACCGCAGCCATTCTTGTCCTTGCAATACGGTGTGGTCGGAAGGTTTCCGCCGTAAATCGAGGTACAACCGGTAGCGTTTCCGATCATCATGCGGTCACCGAAGAATTGTGTGATCAGCTTGATGTACGGCGTTTCACCGCAACCTGCACAAGCACCGGAGAATTCAAAGAGCGGCAACAGAAGTTGCGAACCCTTAATGGTGTCAGCAGCAACGGCGTCACGGTCAACGTCCTGAATCGTAAGGAAGTAATCCCAGTTGGCTCTTTCGGCGTCAATGTGGGCCATTTTGTCTTCCATGTTGATCGCTTTCTTGCCTTCAACCTGCTTGTTTTTGCCGGGGCAAATGTGAACACAGGCACCGCAACCGGTGCAATCATCCGGTGCAACTTGAATACGAACTTTCGCGCCGGCGAATTCTTTCGTTTTCCAATCGGCACATTTGAATGACGCCGGACCTTTCGCAGCCACTTCGGGTGAAAACTGTTTCATACGAATTGCAGCGTGCGGGCAAAGGAGTGAGCACTGACCGCATTGGATACATGTTTCCGGGTCCCAAATCGGAATATCAATTGCGATACTACGTTTTTCATACTGCGAAGTAGCAGTTGGGAATGTTCCGTCTGCCGGGAACGCACTGACCGGAAGGTCTTCGCCACGTTGAG
>JBOFQC010000272.1:0-1871 GCA_051660725.1 Thermoguttaceae bacterium | reverse complement strand
GTTCCGACCAGTCCGTCCGACGTTCTCCGCGTTTTGATCTCGAAAGACCTTGATCCGAAAGACGCTCCGAACTTCCGCCGTTTTGCGAAGCTGATGGAAATGGCCGACAAGTTCCGCCGCCTCGGAGTCCGCACAAACGCCGACACACCGGGCCAAGCTACTGAAGCGATTGCTCTCGGTGCCGAAGGTATTGGTCTTACCCGTACAGAACACATGTTCTTTGATCGGATTGACGACTTCCGTGCAATGATTCTGGCCGACAACACTGCAGACCGTGAAAAGGCCCTTGAAAAACTGCTCCCATACCAACGGGAAGACTTTGAAGGAATCTTTGAAGCAATGGGACCGCGCCCGGTTACGATTCGTTTGCTTGATCCGCCGCTCCACGAATTCCTTCCGCACAGCCACACTGAACAGGAAGAACTCGCCAAGAAGCTCGGTTTTTGCCCGAAATTCGTTGCACAACGTGTTCACGAACTTGCTGAAAGCAATCCAATGCTCGGACACCGTGGTTGCCGTCTCGGTATTGTTTACCCGGAAATCACCCGTATGCAAGCTCGTGCTATCATTGAAGCAGCGTGCAACATCAAGAAGAAAGGTGTTGACGTTCACCCGGAAATCATGATTCCGTTAATTGGTTGCTACAAAGAGTTTGAAAATCAGGAAAAGGTCATCCGTGAAACCGCCGAAAAGGTCTTCGCCGAAAAGGGCGTCAAGGTCGATTACAAAGTCGGTACAATGATCGAAATTCCACGTGCTGCTATCACAGCCGACGAAATCGCCAAGGGTGCCGAGTTCTTCTCGTTTGGTACAAACGACTTGACGCAAACCGGTATGGGAATTTCCCGTGACGATTATGCTGGATTTATCAACGAATATCAGGAAATGGACATTTTCCCGGCTGATCCGTTCCAGGTCCTTGACCAGGCTGGTATTGGCAAGCTGATGAAAATTGCCGTTGAAGGTGGCCGTTCAACACGCCCCGACATCAAGCTCGGCATTTGCGGCGAACACGGCGGCGAACCGTCTTCCGTGATGTTCTGCCACGACATCGGCCTTGCTTACGTCAGCTGCTCACCGCTTCGCGTTCCGGTTGCCCGTTTTGCCGCTGCACAAGCTGCAATTAAGGAAGCCAAAGCGAAAGCCGCTGGTTGTGGCTGCGGTTGCAAAAAATAATAACTGTTATTCAGTTATTGAGGCTCGTTTAGAACCGTAAAATTCTGGGAACTCTCATCCAAAATGGGGGTTCCTTTTTTTACTTATGTGGGTTGTTATCCGGGGACTTACGTCCTCGGTTCGTCGTTATCCCTGTCTTGCTAAATATCATGCCTGAACTTGTAATAACTATAATTGTTGCGTTTGCAGCTTTTGTTCTCTTCGGTATTGGCATTTCTTTGTCGATTCTGCTCGGAAAACGTAAAACTCGTCGCTGCGCCTGCTCCGCTGCAAAAGAAGTCATGCGGCAATACGAAGAAATGCAGGTCGCCAAAAAAAATGCGGAAAATTACAAACCGGAAAATGTTAATCCACACAATTTACCATTAGTAAATAAGCGGTAACGACAATGAAAGACGAAAAAGAAAACGCTGGGAACCTTCCCCGTTACATTGTTGGAATTGACCTCGGCACTACAAACTCGGCTGTTTGTTACGTCGATTCGGAATCTTCGTCTTTGGAATTACGCACGTTTCAAATTCTGCAGTTCGTGGCTCAAAATGTGGTTGAGTCTCGGGAAACGTTACCCTCTTTCCATTACACGCCAACGGAAGCGGAGCAGTCCGATCTTACGCAATTACGTACCGGCACATCAGGAAAAAGCAAGCGGCACAAAGTTCAGCCGTACATTGTTGGTGTTTACGCCAGAGATCGGG
>JBOFQC010000271.1:0-5173 GCA_051660725.1 Thermoguttaceae bacterium | reverse complement strand
GTAACCGCAGTTGTCGGCCTTTTTGCCGGCGGAGCAATAATTTGGTCTGTCCGAATAATTGGCCGATTCGTTCTCGGACGGGAAGCAATGGGTTTCGGCGACGTTACATTAATGGCAATGATCGGTGCGTTTGTCGGTTGGCAACCTTGCGTACTGATTTTCTTTCTCGCTCCAATTGCCGGTTTAGTGCTCGGAATTATTCAGGTCATATTTGGAAAAGGACACGAACTCCCTTACGGCCCGTTTCTTTGTTTAGCGACTTTGTTTGTAATCTTATTTTGGCCCCTTATTTGGGATTCAGGTGAACTATTCTTCTCATTCGGTTGGTTCGTTCCAATTGTAATGGTTGTTTGCATGCTCGCACTTGGTATAATACTGAAAATCTGGGTGCTTATCCGCGGAAGAATCCGTAACTGATATACAGAAGCCCATTTTTTACGCAGTTGTTTGTCGTGAAGTTGCAAGTATTTGTTTTTAGGTTGGCGACTTTCTCCGAAAGTCGCTCCAGTTTCGGAGAAAGTCGCCTACCAATAATCAAGTACACGGATTACTCAGCACATAGGAATTAGATGAGTCGCAGTATTATCATTTTAAATCTCTGTTTTATTTGCTTCGTGGCAGTGACGTCACAAGCTGCAGAGTGGACCGCTTTTCACGGTGCTGACGGAAAAAATACTGCATGCGGAACAAAACTGCCTACCAAGTGGACCGGCAAAAATGGTGTCAGCAATGACGCCAAACATGACGAAACCGTTCCAAAACTTCTTTGGACAGCGGAATTTATTGACGAAGAAAACGAATCAGACGAAGCAGAACCAAACTCCGGTTATTCGTCGCCGGTTATTTTTGATGAGAAAGTAGTTATTACATGTAACTTTGGCGGATGCTCTACTGTTTTTTGCTTGAATGAAAAAAACGGCGAACTGCTCTGGAAATACGAAAACGGGACTCAGTGGACGGAAATGTTTCCCGGAACCCGGTCAACTCCGACAATTAATGACGGGCTGGTCTACGACGAATCGCCGCACGGAAATATTGTCTGTCTCGATTTGCTGACGGGAAAGAAAATCTGGTCCCGAAATGTACTTGAAGAATATTCCCCGCCGCCAATTTTGTACGGTAAATGCAACTCATTGGTAATTAATGGAGACGTTTTGTACACAACACTCGGCGGAGAAAAAGGGGCGGTGCTTGCATTGGATAAGAAAACCGGCGAAACCCGCTGGATTTCAGAGCCGACTGGTAACAATGCGGGTTACGGAACACCTATTATTTTCGAGTTTAACAGCGAGAAAATCTTGGCCGCAGTAGATGCGAAGGGGATTTTCGCTATTTCGCTGGAATCACACAAATTACTTTTTCACTTTCCACTTCCGGCACGTCTTGATGAAAATATCAGTACGCCGATTTTTCACAACGGCATGCTTTTCATAAGTAATGGTGCAGGCAGCGATTCGGTAATGCTGGAACTCGCAAACGATTTTACTGCAGAAGAAAAATGGCATAACAAAACACTGGCAAACGCACACGGCGGTGTCGTGCTTATTGACGGGCGGATATACGGCACTACAAATAAGCGTGGCGGCGGTTGGGCTTGCGTTGATTGGGATACAGGGACCGACATTTTTTTTGATAAAAACATTGTCCGGGGATCACTCACAGTTGCGGACGGGTTGATTTACATTTTGACCGAGTTTGGCGAAGTAATACTAGCGAAACCAGAAGAAACGGGTTTGGAAATTCGCGGTAAAATTTCACTTCCAGAAGACGAAGACGGTGCGGTGTACGCTCACCCCGTTGTTTGCGGAACCAAATTATACGTAAGAGTCGGACCCAAATTGTACTGTTTCGGTTTGGAGTAAAGGTTCCTCCGGGGAGCAACGCCGAACAATTTGTGCCTGAACGGCAGGTTATTCGGCGGCTAACATTTATTACCGCAAAATTACCCTGATGCTTAGCACTAAAAAATTTTTGTTTTTATGAAAATATTGCATACATCTGACTGGCACCTTGGCAGAACACTTTTTACGAAGCGGAGATACGACGAATTCGAATCTTTTTTAAATTGGTTGGCCGACTTATTAGATAGCCAAAAAATTGATGTGCTGTTGGTTTCCGGTGATATTTTTGACACCTCTACTCCGTCAACTCGGGCAACTGAGCTTTACTTTAATTTTCTTGCAAGGGTATCAAAATCATATTGCAAACACGTTGTGATTACCGCGGGCAATCACGATTCGCCGACATTGCTAAATGCGCCGGGTGCTGTGCTGAAACCGTTGAATATTCACGTCGTGGCATTTTGTTCCGAACCGAAAAAAGTGGTTTTACACTTCACGGATGTTGATAATCAGGAATCACTAATTCCAGACGGAGTCAACGTTAATATTACAAATACGACAAATGACACCAAAAACGTTTCCGCCAAGAAAAACGAACTTATAGTTTGCGCGGTCCCGTTTTTACATGACCGGGACGTAAGACGTTCCTCGCCGGGCGAAACTCAGGAGGAAAAACAAAAAAAACTGCTTGACGGAATACGTGAGCATTATAAATCAGTATGTGAAGAAGCCTTGCGTATACAAAGTGACCGTTACGAAATGACACCAAACAAATGTATTCCGATAATTGTCATGGGCCACTTATTTGCAGCCGGCGCTTCGACAAGTGAAAGTGACGGAGTTCGTGAACTTTACATCGGTTCACTTGCGCAAATCGGAGCCGACATTTTTCCCGATTACGTGGATTACGTTGCGCTTGGTCACCTCCATTCAGCACAAAAAATCGGAGCGGCGGAGCATATCCGTTACTGCGGTTCGCCGATTCCAATGGGATTCGGTGAGGCGGCACATGAAAAGGTTCTGATTCTTGTAGAGTATGACGAAAACGCAAATACAAATGCAAGCGGAAATGACGGTTCGCCGCGAAAAAGCATGAGAGTCGAACATATTCCGGTCCCGTGCTTCCAAAAACTTGCGCAAATCAAAGGAGACTGGAACCGTATCGCTTCAGAAATTGGTTGCCTTGTCAACGAGAACACGTCAATTTGGCTCGAAATTGAATATAACGGCAACGAACTTATGCCAAATCTGAAATCTCAAGTTGAAGAACTGATAAAAGAAACCGGCATTGAAGTTTTACGGTTGGTGAACAAACGCGCGTTACTTGAGTTTCAGGAATTAAGCATAAGCGCCAATCCCACAGTATCACAAAATACAACGAGTTGTGGCTCAGACGATTCGGCATCCAGGTTAGGTGCATTACCGGAAAACTGCCTCCAATCGGTGATGCTTGACGAGATCAGTCCGCACGAAATTTTTGAACGTTGCCTGGAAATCAAACAAATACCGGAAACACAGCGAAACGACTTGAAAAACGCTTTTTCGGAAGTATTTTCTAACCTGTGATTTAACGGCGTTATTCGCTTACACCCTGTAATGCTTTCGCTTGTAAGCAAACATTTTCTTGTTGACGGAAACAAGAATTGTGGTACAGTGGATAAAAGTGAAAAAATAAAGCAAATTAGAAATATAGGGGCGTTTGTTATGCTAAAGAAAATTTCTCCGCAAGAATTTAATAAACTGATTCAATCTGGCGCAATTGTTGATCTTATTGATGTTCGTACTCCGCTCGAATTTAGTGGGGAGCATTTATCAGTTGCGAAAAATATACCGCTGCATAAAGTTAATCTGGGGGCCGTTGCTGATGTTCGTAAGGGGACAGTCGAACCGGTTTATTTTATGTGTCAGAATGAACAACGTAGCTCACAAGCGTGCGCGTCTTTGATTGCATCTGGTTTTACAAACGTCGTACAAATTGAGGGCGGAATGCAAGCTTGGCAGGCGGCAGGTTTGCCGGTTGAACATGGCAAAAAGGTCATTTCGCTGGAACGGCAAGTCAGAATCGGCGCCGGCTCATTGGTTCTGCTTGGAATTATTCTGAGCTTGCTTGTACACCCGGCATTTATGCTGCTTTCCGCTTTTGTTGGTGCTGGTTTGATTTTTGCCGGAGTAACCGACACCTGCGGAATGGGCCTGATTCTGGCGAGAATGCCGTGGAACCAAATAAACAGCGAAACAGCCGGCGCAGCCAGCACAAGCTGTTCAGCCGCTACTTCTGCGTCATCATGCAAACCAGCTTCTGCGAGTTCGTGTTGTGCTCCAAAAGGTGACTCGCCGTTTCATCCAGGAACCGTCACATTTAATAAAACGTCTGGTAATGTGCGGCTTAAACAGTATTTCCTTGAGTCGATCTCGCAGTTTTCATACATGATAACGGACGAGAAAACCAAAACGGCAATTATTGTTGATCCACAACGTGATGTTTTCCAGTATATCATGGATGCCAAAGCGGGCGGTTATACAATTAGACACGTTTTGCTAACACACTTCCACGCAGATTTCGTTGCCGGTAATATCGAATTGCAAAACGCCACTCACGCCGACGTTTACCTCAGTGCAAACGCAAATGTCGACTACGCCGCAAAGCCGTTGGCTGATAATAAAGAAATTATCATTGGCGACTTGAAACTTGTGACGTGGGAAATGCCCGGTCACACACCGGAAGGGGTCGCTTTCCTGCTGTACGATTTGTCGAAAGAAAGCGGAAATCCATTTGCAGTACTGACCGGTGACACGCTCTTCATTGACGACGTGGGACGCCCCGACCTTTTAACCCGAGTAGGTATCACTTCCGAAGAATTGGCCGATTTGCTGTTCGATTCCCTCGCAAGATTAAAAACTTTACCGGATGACACCCTAGTGTATCCCGCACACGGTGCCGGGTCGCTTTGCGGTAAAAATCTGAGCATGACTACGGTTTCGACAATTGGCGAACAAAAGAAAAACAATACCCCATTCAAAACAACGGATCGGGCCGAATTTATCAAGAATGTAACTGAAGATTTACCGGATGTTCCGCGTTACTTTTACCACGATGTTGTGTATAACAGCACAAACCGGGAAGATTTAAACAACGTTATAAAAAGGTCGTTTAAGTTTCTGTCTTTCGACGACGTTATCGCACTAATGAAAGACGGGGCGCAGCTGGTTGACGGACGAGAACCGGAAATTTTCGACGCCCTACACATCAAGGGTGCCATTAATGTCTGCTTGGACGGAAAATTCGAATCGTGGTGCGGTACTGTACTTGATCCTAAGAAACCGATAATCGC